>CAZOSU010000001.1:0-33606 GCA_964582515.1 uncultured Acetatifactor sp.
GAAGGCAAAGATCCCATCCCTGTTCCTTATGTTGCCGGAACTGCCGGCCATGACTACAAGGATGACGATGGCAATGCTGTGACTCTGGTTGGCTGCGAAGTGGTTCCCGTTGAGGGCGAGACTGCTACCTACATCAAGGCTCCTCTGAAGCTGTATGGCTACTCTGTCGATGACACGGGCATTCTGACTCTGGGCGGCGAGCTGGCTTCCAGCTCTCTGACCGCTCTGCAGCAGAATGTTGCCACCGCTGTTACCTCTCTGGTCTATCTGGACGGCGACACCGTGGAGAACTCTGACGTTGCCATTTCCGGCAACTCCATGACCGGTACCATGAACCTGCAGTTTGCTTCCGACGCAACTCTGGATCCCATGGACTACACCTTCACCGCTGAGCAGCTGAAGGCTCCCGAGTCCGTGAATCTGGATTCTGCTACCAAGCAGCTGACCATCAAGAATGTCGAGAAGGCCACCAATTACGTTATCTACTACAACGATGGCACCACCGATATTAAGCTTCCAATCGATATCGAGGCTCAGACTGGTGAGAATACTGTGGTTGATCTGACTGCTGCTCTGGCTCAGTACAGCGTTGCTGGTACCACCTACAACTTCAAGGTGGCCGCAACCGCCAATGGCTACACTGAATCCACTGCTACCGCTTTTACGTACACAGTGCCTACTACCTAACCCTTAGCAGAAAGTAAGAAGTTCATTCACTAACTGACGAAAGCGATCCGCCAATTCCCCCCACCTTACGCGTGGGGTGGGGGGAATGAGGAGACCTTGGCATGAATGCGCGAGGAGTGCGCGCGTTGTGCCGGGGGATTTCCGGCGGTCCGCTTTTCCGGGGGCCCGGATCCCAGACCTCAGGAAAAGCGGATCACCTCCGCTGTGACAGCATCCACCCCGCGACTAATAAGGAGACCCCAAGTGAAACAACGCAATACTTCCGCGAAAGGCAGTATGGTCTTTGTCTACTACATCATGATCATGATCCTGCTGAGCCTTCTGGTAACGGCCACCTATACCTGGTTTTCCATCAGCCGAACACCGCGAGTCAGCAATATCGGCCTATACGTCAACGCACCCACAGGTCTGGTGCTTGCAACAACGCCGGACACCGACGAATGGCTCCACCGGCTGGATTATGCCGAACTGGTTTCGGAAACCGCGCCCCTGCGGCCGGTGACCTGGTCCGAGCAACAGCAGCGCTTCTTCGCCGCTCAGTATGGCGCCGACGGCCGCAGGACCGATAACTGGCACCCACTGTCAGACGAAAACAATGCCAACCGGGATGACGTCTACGGCTACTACATAAAGGCCAGCTTCTACGCCACCACAGACACCAATATCAAGATCAGCCTGACCCACGCGGTCGAGGTGGAGGAGGGAACCAGCGGTTCCGGAACCTTCCTAATCGGCACCCCTGTTTGGGACGCGGACAACATCCTCCACAGCGACGGCGGCCACGGCGCCCAGAACGCGGTCCGCATCGGCCTGAAGTTCACGCCGGTGGACAACACGGGCGCGGTCACCGGCGATTCGGTCTTCTACATCTATGAGCCCAACAGCGATACCCACGTAGACGGCTCCACCGGGTATCAGGCAACGCCCAGCCTTGACGGCGGTGACAGCCTTGTGCCTTCTGACCGGCTGATCCGACAGACCACCACCACATGGACGGAGGCAGACCCGGTCCAGCGTAATGTTGTGATCCACGATATGGGCGAATTTGAAGACGAGCCGTACCTGTACACCCTGAACGCTGCTGAGATCGTACGTGTCGATATGTATGTCTGGCTGGAAGGACAGGATGTGGACTGCGATAACCGGATCGGACGGGAAGCCCAGATCATGGCCAACGTTCAGTTCTACGCAGATCCCGGCGGACAATCCGGCCTCCATCCCATTCCGGATGAAGAATCGTAATTAACAGCAATTTATTTGTTGTGAATTTATTTCCCGATCCCCCAATTATCACATAAGAAACAAGAAAGGGAGACCCCAGTATGAAAAAGAAGAAGAATGAAACCCCCGTCAATCCCAATGAGGAGAACGAAACACAGGAAGTGCAGGTCAGCAAGGGCCGCAAGATCCTGAATACTGTGGTGAATGTGGTCTTGGTTATCGCCTTGATCGTTGCCGCGGTGTGTACTTATATTTCCTTCGTCTCTGCCTCCGGTAATGGTGTTCCCAGCATTTTCGGCCTGGAATTCTTCTCCATCCAGACCGACTCCATGGCTGACACCCTGATGCCCGGCGACCTCGCCATCGGCAAGGTCATTAAGGACAAGTCCGAGCTGCGCCCCAAGGACATCATTACTTACTGGACTGTTATCAATGGTGAGCGCGTGCTTAATACGCACCGCATTGTGCAGGTTTATGATGGCGGCGATTTCCTGTTTTTTGAGACCAGAGGTGACAACAATCCCACGGCTGACCCGCTGAACGTGCACGAGTCCGAGATCGTCGGTAAGTATATTGGCAAGATCTCTGGTATCGGCAAGGTTCTGGATTATTTGCAGACTTCCACCGGATTCCTGGTTGTCATTGTCATTCCTGTGTTCCTGTTCTTCCTGTACCACCTGGTGCAGTTCTTCCGTGTGCTCTTTGAGTATCAGAATGTGAAGAACCGCCTGCGTTATGAAGAAGAGCGCGGCCGTACTGAGGACTTCCTGGAAGAGCGCCAGAAGGAGCAGGACGATGCCAGAGCGAAAATGGAGGCTGAGATCCGAGCGCAGCTTCGTGCGGAGTTGTTGGCGGATATGCAGAAAAAGAATGCTAAGGATGGCGGCGACGCTTCCGAGTAAGCGCTGCGTGCCGTGCATTCTGTGATTGATCGATTATTAGCCGGGCCTAGCTCCGGCAGAAAGGGGGGTACCTGAACGTGGATAATTTTTTGAAGTATTTCTTCCAGGATTTTGGACGGGTTTTCCGGGCGTTTATCGAAATCTTCAGTGCTGTGTTCAATTTTTTGAATTACTTGCTGAATTTCCCAATGCGCATGGAGATCATCAAATCATATGAGGACGAGTTTGGCACCACCGATTGGGTGCTCCTGTTGGTGGCAAATCTAGCTTTGATCGTGCTGCTTGTTGTTGTGTGTATCTTGCTGGCAAAGCTGATGCGCAGACTGCTTCGGTTCCGTGTTCCTGTTAAGGAATATGACAATATGGTCAAGCAGGTCAAACAGCTGCAGCGGGATCTGATTCGCGCCAATTATGAGAAGGATAAGCTGCTGAGCATGCGTGTTGCAGAGCTTGGTGGCGATCCTGCCCAGGCCTATAAGGAATTGATGGATGGCATGGAACAGGATGCGGAGAATCCTGAGGATGAGACTGAAGAGGCTGCGGAAGAAACCAATAATAACACTGGAAGGCGGAATACCTTTGATTCTCCCTGTGTGGATCCGTCTGTCAGTCGTTTCTTCCGGCTTACTTCCGTTGATAATTTTTACAAGACCAGTTATGTTCCGCCGGTGTATGATGACAACATTACACTGGAGAAATTCTGTGAGAATTTCCGCCTGTTTGCAGCAGGAAAGCTGAGACTTTACTACGAACTGGATATGATTCGCTACTTTGTGGCTGCCATGGGTACGGCAAGAATTATTATTCTGCAGGGTATTTCCGGTACCGGTAAAACGAGTTTGCCCTACGCATTTGGTAAGTTCGTAAATAAGGACACTTCCGTGGTATCGGTGCAGCCGTCCTGGCGTGAGCGAACTGAGCTTTATGGCTACTACAACGACTTTACTAAAAAGTATGCGGAAACCGAATTTCTGAAGGCTATCTACGAGGCGAATTATTATCGGGATCCTCATATTCTGATCCTTGACGAGATGAACATCGCCCGTGTGGAGTACTACTTTGCTGAAATGCTGTCCATTCTGGAAATGCCCCGGGTGGAAGAGTGGAGAGTGGATATCGTCACTGCTACTTGGGATGATGATCCCTGCCTGATTCGGGATGGCATGATACAGATACCCAACAATGTTTGGTTCGTTGGTACCATCAATAACGACGACTCCACCTTTGCCGTTGCGGATAAAGTCTATGACCGAGCTATTCCCATTGACTTGGACAGCCGTGCAGAGGCCTTTGAATGTGAGGCGCCTCCTCCTGTTACCGTGTCTACAGACAAGCTGAACGAGTTGTTTGCGGAAGCTAAGCAGAAGTATCCCATGAGCCAGGAGATGGAAGAGAAACTGGAGGTTCTGAACCAGTACCTGATCAAAACCTTCCGTCTTGCTTTTGGTAACCGTATCATGAAACAGATCCGGGACTTCGTTCCCTGCTTTATCGGCTGCGGTGGTACAGAAATTCAGGCCATCGATTTTATCGTGGCGAAGAAGGTCCTGCGGAAGTTTGAGTCTTTGAGCTTGGGCTTCATGAAGGATGACCTTGCCAGATTCAACACATACCTTGACCGCCTATTCGGCAAGAACACCATGGTGATCTGCAAGGCTTATGTGGAACTACTAAGAAAGAATAACTAATTTTGTGAAAGGAGGTTTACCATGGCAGCGAAGAAAAAAGAGGAAGCCAGTGGAGAAGCCCATCTGTCATTGGTAGACCCCATTTATCAAAAATTTACAAAGAGCGTTGTACGTGCCCTTGGCAGTACAGAGTTTTATGCGTTCTTTATGGATGCTATCGCACATGCGGATAATCAGATCCAGTTCTCAAACCGGAAACTGGTGAAGACGGTTGACCTTACATGGGTGGATGCTATCGAGGAGTCCATGACCGGATTCCAGACGATATTAAGTAATCCCCGTAACGTCATCAAAGAAGAAGACTTGGTAGTCAATGTTGCCAATGCAAAGCGTGTTGGCACAGAAGTTGTTCAGCATCTGGCGCAGCACTCCAACCTGGTGGAGAAATTTGACGAAGATAACGGAGATGTTCAGCCTGCAAGGCTGATGCAGCGCTTCCGTGAGGACAGCACCAATCTGTACGAGAATCGTCTGGTGTTTACCACCATGGAAATGGCATATCACTTTGTTAAGATCCGCCATGACGCTTTGTTTGAAGCGATGAGCGACGAATTTGGTGCGAAGCTGAAGCTTGAAAGCAATATGGACAGTATGACGGAGCATGTTCATTTGGATATGTTTCTACATATCAAGCAGATCGAGAATTTCCTGGATATGGATAACCGTAACGCAGAAGTTTTCTCCAGAATCTCCAGGATGTTTCGTTTCTTCAGCGTGTACATGAATTCTGAGTTTGCTCAGAAAATGAGCAAGCTTTCCAGAGTTAAGGGCAGTATCACAAAGACAAATGTTCTAAAAAAGAACCCTAACTACAAGAAAATCCTAAAATTGTGGGATTTCCTTCATGAGTATCACGATGTTGGCTACACCATCCGCGTGGTGGAGCAAAATCCTGTGGTCGATGAGCGGCTACAGCGCGACATCTATCATAACATTCTGTTCAACTATCTTGTTTTGAAAGGTTACCTGCAGGATGAAGAGGATCGTCGCTTGTCTGAGAAGCTGAAAGAAAAGCGCAGAACACTAAAACCGAAGTTCATCAAGGAAATTATTGAGGAATTGACGGAAGATTATGATCTTCCTGATGTTGAAGTTCGTAAGGTCCTGATTGAAGAGCTTACTAAGAGTCAGCTGATGAAAGAAGAGTCTGCCGAGCGACACCGCCTTGTGGAGGAGCAGCGGCAGCGCAAAAAGGCGGAGGAAGAGCGGATCCGGCAGGAAAAGGCCGCAGAAAAAGAGCGCCTTCGCAAGGAGAAAGAGGCTGAAAAAGAGCGTCTTCGCCAGGAGAAAGAGAAGGAAGAGCAGCGCCTGTTTCAGGAGCGTATGGAGCGGGAAACGGAGATCCGGCGCAGAAGCAGCCTGATCAAAAAGGATCTTGCAAACTTCTCTCAGTACATGGAAGAAAGGCTCTTCAAGAGAAAGGAAGCTGCGGAGAACCAGGAACAGATCCTGGAGCGGGTGGATTTTTCCGATGCGGTCATCCTTCTGGAAGAAGAGGAGACCCGCCGCCGGGAGGCCAATGCCAGACTGCGCAAGCAGCGCCAGCAGGAGCGGGAAATGCAGCGGATCCAGGAGGAACAGGAACGCATCCGCCGGGAAGCCGAGGAGGAGCGGATCCGCAAGGAGACCGAGGAAGCGGAGCGCAAGGCAATGGAGTTGCAGCGGCAGCATGACATGGAAGTCCTCAAGCCCCTTATTTGGGAGCTTGAGCGGTTCCAGGATAGTCGGGCAACGCAGGTGCGCCTGCGTTATATGCGCAAGGAACGTAAGCTGAAACCCATCAAGCAAGTGCTTGAAGATATTTAAGACTTAAGGTACAGACTATGAAGCAGCAAACCAAATTACTGGCGGCACTGCTGCTGCTACTGACAGCGGTGGTGATGGTGATCACGACCTCCTTCGCATGGATGACGATTTCCGAAAGTCCTGTGGCGCAGGGCATCCAGATCACCATCAGCGGTTCCCATACCGTTCTGGTTGCCCCGGATCTCACCGAGACCCGAGACGGTCAGGTGCTTCACTTTCCCGGTGAATTTTCTGACAGCCTGAATTTTTCGGAACTGTCCCAGTATGATTATCTGAAGAATTTGGGCGGTTTGCTGCCGGTTTCTACGGCGGACGGCGAAAATTGGTACATTCCTGCCTATTATCAGCAGGGAGATGCCTTGGTCAAGGCCGGAGAAGCCTATGCGGGCCAGCTTCGTCCTACCACGGAGTTTACGCTGGACAATATGCTCAGCTTCGCGAACCTGACGCCGGAGGCGCTGGAGGACACGCAGCAGGGCAGCTATGTTTACCTTGATTTTTGGGTGGTCGCCCCTGTGGACGGCTACAAGCTTCGGGTATCCACCGGCGCGGAAGGCGCTGGATCCTTTGCCATTGACCTTCTGGAGCCGGAACTGGTCGAAGCAGACGGTGAAAGCCGTTACGAGCTGACAAAAGAAAATCCGCAGGCTTCGGCCTGTATGCGGGTGGGATTCCTGATCAATGAGGATACCATCATGGATAACAGTATGCTGGCCTACAGCCAAAGCCCGGGCTTTAACAGCAGCTACAACCGGTTGCAGGGTGTTTACTTCGAGCCTGGCGTCAGTGCGCTGATGAGCCAGCAGACCCGCTTTACCATCTACGAACCAAACGGCAATGTGCATCCGAATGCTGTTTGGGATCATAAAGGCAATCTTGTGGAGGACGGTCAGTATGTGCTGACGGAGCCTCTGGCGCTGGGCGGTATTCCCACATCTGTCAGCGATCGTCTGACAGTGCAATTGGCCAACCGTTGGTTGGCGGCAGGGGAGGACACCATGATCGGCCAGCTGTTCCGAACCTTCGCGGTTACGCAGGATGCGGAAAAAGAGACCTCTGTGTCTCTGCAAAACCGTTTTTACGCCGAATATATGCAGCACCAGATCTATCCCTATGTGACCAAGGGAAATTTCCTCAGCAATACTGCGGATCTTTACGCCGTTGCCCAAAGTGGTAACTTTGCGTCTTCTGATGAGCTGAGCAGTCTGGTGCAGGCCGGCGCCACGGATGATGTTTATATGACAGAATTAACGGGAGGCGTACCCCAGCGCATCCGCATGTTTATCTGGCTGGAAGGTCAGGATGTGGATTGCATCAATGACGCGGCCACCGGCAGTTTCGCTGTCAGCATTGAGCTGGCCGGCAGCAATGCGTCCTGATGATGTCGGGTTTCACATATGAAAGAGGAATCTCGGAACATATTTAAGAATTTGCACAAGAAGATCGGATCGGCTCTGTCCACGCTGGTGCTGGTGATCTCCATCATTCTCTGCCTGACAGTTGTGACTCAAGTTTGCACGAACGGCTATGTACAGATCGGTGGATTCAGCCTGTTCCGGGTGGTTACCGGTAGTATGGAGCCGGCACTCCCTGTGGGAAGCTTGTTGCTGTGTCAGGAGACGGACATTCAGCAGATCCAAGAGGGCGATATTATCTGTTTTCGGTCCCGCAACCCCCAGATCATGGGTAAGATCATTACCCACCGCGTTATTACAGTCACGTTAAGCGGGGAAGGGGAACCGCTGCTGGAAACCAAAGGCGATGCTAATCTATCTGCGGACAGCGAGTTCGTGACCCAGAAGAATCTGATTGGCAGAGTGAATCATTACGCAAAGGATGGCAATCTTATGGCATCGCTTGTAAACGTATTAACTGACAAGATCGGTTTCTTGATGCTGATCCTGTTTCCGACTCTGCTGATCGCCGGCTTCATCCTGCGCTCCTGTATGATGAATATGCGGAGGGATATTGAGCAGGCTCTGGAAGAGGAGAAGCGGCAGAAAGCCGAGGAAGATAAACTATACACAGAAGAAGAGTACGCGGCAATGTTGGAGCGCATCAAGGGTGAGCTTCTTGAGGAATTGACACAGGGTGCTGAGGAGAATGACGAAAAAACACCAAAAACCTCAAAAACAGAATAATCCCCTGCAGGCTGCCCGAAAGAAGATCATCATTCAGGCCGTCATTGCGATCCAAACCATCGTGATTACGCTGGCGCTGGTCTTCGGTATGAGTGCGGCATGGTATACCAATGTGCTGCAGACCTCCGGATTGCAGTTTCAGGCCGCTGCCTGGGGCTTTACCGGTGAAGTCGTTGTTGGTACAGCGCCTGTGGAGGCCAGCCCGGGTGATACCGGCATCGTTGGCCTGAAAGTTACCAATACCAGCGACGATATCGTCGAGGTAGCGGTCCGGGTATCCAAAGAGCAGATGGAAGTCCCCATGCGGCAGCGGTTTTACTTTTATGTGGAGACGTCTGAGGTCCGCAATACGGAAGTTTTGGACCGGATCTACATCAATTCAAGGGACAGCTATACCTATTCCATTCTGAGCCAAAGTGAACTGGTCCTCACTGAGGAACGGGCAAACGATGTGCAGCTGAAATGGCAATGGGTCTACGATATGCTGGGATATTACTTTGTGGGAACGGTGGCAACCACCACCGACCCCACCACCAGCGAGGCGATCATCAGCACTCAGGTCGAGGACTACCTCCGGCCGGTGGAATATGATTTGGACAATGCCACCTTCGTCGATGGTATGCTTGCCACGGTGGATGGTGCTGATTTGGATACATTCTTGGATCAATTGTCCTCGAATGATGGCTATACGAAGGCTGTTGCTGAAAGTAATTTTCCTGGTTATTATCAGGTGGATGTGGATGAGAATGGATATGGCGTCTGGGTCTATCTGTGCAATTGGGCAGAGATCCAGCAGGCCACGACTTACGACAGCCAGCTGGGCAAGGAAGCTGCGGATGCATTGCTTGGAGAGATAGAAGCTAAGCGGTTTACCGCTCGCCTGACAGTTGTGGGTCAGGAGACCCATCAGGAATACGCCGAGGCCACCACCGCGACACAGCTTGCGGAGCTTCTGGATCAGGGCGAGCTTGTCAAATTACAGCAGGATCTGGTGCTGACAGAGCCTCTTGTCGTGAAGAGTGGCGTCAAGACGGTGCTGGACCTGAACGGCCATAGCATCACCGGCGCTGCCGGAGAGCCCTTGCTCCAACTCAGCGAATCGGCTTACCTGACCGTTATGAACGGTGAGATTATAGCCAACGACTCGTCGAAGGATGTCATCAGCGTCAGTAACAGTTCCTTGACGCTCAGCGGCATGAAGCTGACAGGCTCCGGCGACGATGCCATTGATATTTCCGACCAGAACGGCAGCGCGGACTCCTGTATCCGGGTGTTCGACAGCGAGATCAATATGGCCGGCTGTGCGGTGTTTATCCGTGGTAACGGTGAAGCATCCGAGGCAAAAACCCAGATCATCATTGAGGACTCTAAGCTTAACAGCGGCTATGTCGCCGTTATGGGCAACGGCTCCAGTGAATTTTGGGGTACCGATGTGCAGATCTACAATTCAACGGTTACCGGTAAGTATGCCGCTGTGTACCAGCCCCAAAGCGACAGCTTGACGAGAGTTACCAACGGCAGCATCTTGGAAGCTGATACAGCCATCGTTATGAAGGGCGGCAATCTGGAAATCATTGACAGCAAGGTAATCGGTACTGGTCCAAAAGCTGATCCCCAATATTCTCAGAGCGGCTTTGTTGAGACCGGCGATGCCATCTTGATCGATTGCAGCTACAATGTGAAGATCGGTGTCAGCGTTACCGGTAACTCGGAGATTACCAGTACGAATAATCTGGCTGTGCGTGTTTTTGTACCGGATGGATATGAGAATCATGCAACAGTCACCCTGACTGGCGGTAAATACAGTTCGGATGTTTCAGAATTCGTAGCCGAGGGCTACAAATATGACGCCGAAACAAAATCGGTGATCATTGATGATACGCCCGAAGAAACGGTATCCGAGCCTACCGAAACCACCACGGAGACGGTGGAGGAAGGAGCCGGCAATGGGCAATAAGCGGATCGTCTGGCTGTTGGCGGCTGTCTTGCTAACCGCGGCGCTGGTATTTTCTGTAGGCAGCGCCTACGCCAGATACCGGGAGGAATTCAGCGGAGATTTTCTCTTTCGGGCAAAAACCCTAGATTCGCTGGCATTTGCGCAGCAGCAGTGGCAGCAGACCGAGGATGGATACACACTGACCTTCTCCATGGAGCAGGATGAGCCCAGCTGCCGGGTGTTTCTGGCAGCGTCGCAGGGCATCTCCGCACCTGAGAATTTGACAGTCACCCTGACGATTCCGGGAGAGGAATCTGTGATCCTGCAGGCAACTGCGGAGCAGATCCCGGAGGTTTCCGCTCTGAGTGCCCTTTTCGGCGCCGGATATACCTTCCGCTTTTTGGATGAGCAGACAAGTCAGGAGTTGACATTGGAATTGACGGCGGAAAAGGTCTACACGCTGACCGTGCAGGGCTTGGAATCCGCCGCTCAGCAGACCAGCCTTTTGCGGCTGTTTGTGGAATACGTACCGGAACCGTAAGGAGGGGACTGCGCCATGGCTGCGGCAAGTAGAACGAACAGAATATTGCTTGCCCTGATCGCCGGCGTCACCGCTTTTTCCGCAGTTCTCTCTGTTAGTAGCGCAAATGCCCGTCTGATCGATTGGGCAAGCACGGAATTCATTTACATTCCTTCGGAGCAGGCGTCCTATAGCAGCGACTGTTTGATTCCCGGAGGACAGCAGATTCTGTTGGCGGATTGGAAACCGGAGGAGCAGCAGCGTGAGATCACCATTGGGGTGGTAAGACCCTCTGTGCAAGAACCGGAGACGACGATTCCGCAGGAAACTACCCTGCCGACGGAAACGGAGCCAACGGAGACCACCCTCCCCGAAGAAACGGAGCCGACTGAGACCACAATCCCCAAGGAAACGGAGCCGGAAACCACTACGGAGCCCACGGAAACTGAGGCTACGGTGCCTTCTGAAGTGGAAGAGACCGTTCCTGAAGAAACTGAGCCGGAAGAAACCACAGAACCGGTGGATCTTTGGCAGGACACAGAAGCGACGGTAACACTGGATGCGGCAGCTGATGCGCAGATGACCTGCACCGTACAGGTCAACGAAAATGATATTCAGCTCCTGCTGGCACGCCGAGACGATGCGCAGGCGTTGCAGGATATGGTTACCGCCACCATCCATGTGAAATGGTTTGACGTGGAGGGCACCTTTGTGATCCGCCTTTTGCCGGAGGCAACGGCTGTGTCCGGCGAGGAGGAAACCGAACCGGATCGCACGATCGTGACGGGTCTTGACCCGGTACAGGTGAACGACACTATCAATCCTGATAAACCGGTCACTTGTGTGAAGCTGAATTTGAATACGCTTTCCGATTTTACACTGACCTTTTTGAGCAGTGAGAAGGGCCTGAATAAGGTTCGCTGGAGCGTTGACGGCGGCGCTACCTATTCGCTGCTGTACGACAGCAACACCTTGACGCTCAACTATCCCTATACAGACGGGTGGGACGGAACGTTGTTTCTGGATTTCGGCCTCTGTCTGGCGGAGGAGCAGCGGCCAACTATCTCGGTAGCGGCTACCGGATACGATCTGGAGGAATGCACTCCGGTGCTGCTGGATTTGCCGGTAGCGGAGCAGCTGATCCTGAAGGCAGCGAACTTGCCCCATACCATTCTGGTCAGCCCCACATGGGGCGCGGCCAAGCTTCAGCTGCAGCCAATCCAGCATCTGGTTGCGGATGAAACGGGGAATCTCGTTTATCAGGACGACCCGTCGCTGACAGCTGAGGTGACAGGGCAGGGGATCCGGATAACATCATCAAATCCGGGACTTCTCCCCGCATCCGGCAGTTACCGGATGGGGATCCAGTGGATCTGGAATGAAACAGTTGTTGAAGAAGAGACTTTGTATTTCTTCGTTAACACCAACTAATAGATAGCAAGACAACTCTAGCAGACATATAGAGCCTGCGTCGCAAGGACACGGCAGGAGGTAGATCAGAAATGACTGAAACCCAAAGAAGAATAAAGGAATTAAAGCGTGCGCTGCCTAACATGAAGGAAAAGGTAGTGGCTGTGGCTGTGCTGCTCGCACTGTCCCTGACCATGATGGCCTCCGTCAGCTTTGCGTGGTATACGATGTCTTTTGCGCCTGAATTGGCAGGTGTTAATACAACTGTTGCAGCGAACGGTAGCTTGGAAGTCGCTCTTTCGGACTACGATGGTTCGGAGCCAAAAGCTTCTGTAGTTGGCGATTCCTTTTCTGCAGAAAATCAAACAATGCACAATGCGAATATCTCCTGGGGCAATCTGGTGAATCTGACCTCCAACTATGGTATTGAGAGTCTTGTCCTGCGTCCCGCGACATTTACACCCCAATCACCGGTGTTCCTGTCCAGTATGAAGTATGGCGATGACGGTCGTGTGGAAGGTACAACAACGGACTTCGCTTTTACAACCTGGACCCTTCTTGATGAGGGTACCCAGTCCTTTGACTTTTCTGTCGCGAAAGATTCTGCTTTTGGCGTGCGTGCAATCTCCTCGGTAGGTTACGATGAGAGTATGGGTAAATCCATCATGCTTTTGAAGATGGAGCAGGCGAGAAATGTTTTGCTTGTTTCCACCGATAAGTATGAGACTATTTATGATGGTCAAACAGAAGGTGGGAAAAAGTACGTTGACGTTATTCGTGATGTCGTTAACGTTTATTTGAATTATTATACATACAAAGCTCTGGATTCCAGAGGTATGAGTGGCATGGCGGGTATGCTTGGTGTTACCAATGATTCTGAGATTACTGCCCATATGGATGATCTTGTTGAGATTTTTACGGTGTTTCACGAAGCAATCGTTTTGTATGGTGATGCACTTGATTTCTTGACTGGCGTACAGACAGAAATGGGTGTGGCAGCCAATAAAGTCAATCTTGGTACTGCTAAAACAAAGCACAATACCCTGGAAGCCAATGTATTAAAAGACCTCAATCTTTTGAAAGAATATGCGGAATATGAAAAGGTGACTTTTGCGGACAATCCGGAGGTCTTGTCCATTGTTAACAGACTAATTGATATTGACTCTTCCATCATCAATGGCGGCGGAATTGAAAACAAATCCGTTTCCGCGCTTATGGCAAGTATGAGTGAAGCGGTTGACATCGTCCTCAACATGAAAGAGGGCACGGAGCTGACGGTCCTGGTTACAAAGGGTAATCTGAAGACCTTTGAGGAACTGCATGGCGTCAAGCGTTCTATGCGCCTTGAAAACATGAAGCTTGCTGGTAAGAGAGTTCACGGCACAATGAGCACGAATGCATCCGGCAGCTTGTACGAAGAGGCAATCAACAAAACCCAGAGCTTGGATACCAGCTATTTGAATAGCATGGTGGCCGAAGATACCTACGGCATGGTCATCGATTTGTGGTTCCGGACGAACAGCCCTGACGGCACATTGCTGGCTTTGGATGGCACAGTGAAAACTGAGACCCGTTACAAGGATCGTATGATCATTCTGACGGGTGAGTCGAAATCCAGAAATGTGTATTACTACAATCGTCCGACGGGTGTGGTTGTAAGTGGTATGGAGCTGACGGAGGAAGTCCTCGTGTTTAAGGGCGAGGAGGGAGACACCAACTTTGAGGTTGGCAGCTACTACGATATCTATACCTATGCGAAAGCCTATAACGGCAATGTTGTTCAAGTCGAGAAAACAGACGAAAATGGCAATGTCGTGACGGATGATAGCGGCAACACAGTGTATGAAAACGTGGTTGTTGACGATACTGAGAAACCGATTACGGATTCCGATGTTTCCATCAAGAAGGATTCCTATGAGGTGGTTATTGGTTTTGAGAGTTCTAACCGTTATGATGGTGACTACACCTTCACAGAAGGCTCCGAGATCAGTGCCACGCAGGGTAGCGGTTCCTGTTTCGTGTTCTATGCCGATACACCTGAGGACTCCGCCGCAGCTATGGAGATGCTGGGTCAGCTGAAGCTGGCGTTTATGGATGCCGACAACAATCTGCTTGCGAAGGCGATCATGGATGTTGAGCATGTGTTTGCTGAGTCCGGTAAGTACACTGTTCCGATTGTGATCACTGAAACAGAGACGATGGTTACCGATGAAAGCACCGGTAAGACCATTTATGGCATTACTGCCATGCAGCAGAATGTTGCGAAACGGATCAGTGTTGTCCTGTATCTGGAAGGTGAGGGCCTGGAAAACAGCATGGCTTTCTCTGATGGCCTGATTACCGGTAGCCTGAACTTCCAGTTCAGCACTTCTGAGGATCTGAACGCTCTGAAGAATACGGATCTGGCGGACCAGATCATCTCCCTGACTGCAGGCCTGAATAAAACGTCCTTCGAGATGTACGACGGTACCGTGCAGACCGCAAAGCTGACTGCAACTATCGACGGCCTGAGCGCCAAGAAGGTGGAAGCGATCTTCCAGCGTAAGATCAACGCGACTCAGGGTACACGTATGACGCCGGTTACTCTGACACAGGAAGGAACCACCAATAACTGGAGTGGCGAATGCTCCTTTGTCCTGCCGGGTACCTACGAACTGAGCAGTCTGTGGATCGACGGTGTTGAGTACAAGCTGCCGAATAAGATATCCATCACGATGCCGGGCTTCGCTGTCACAGCTGTCAAATTCTGTGAGACTTCCGATGAAAAGGTGGTTTTGACGGCGGAAAACTCTGTGACCCGTGATGTCAGCGTCATGTTCAGCGCCGGCCAGCAGCCGGATAAGGTGGAAGTGCGTCTGCAGGGTGAGGATGGTAACTATGTTTCCGCCAGCCTGATGCAGGATGAGAGTGGTTGGTGGAACGGTACAGCCCGGTTTGATTCCAGTGGTACCTACACGCTGAAATATGTGGTGGTGTCCATGTTGAAGCCGGAGCCCAACCCCGATAAGGAATACGATGTGGCGTATTATGAGTTGGAAGACGGCTTGGATGAGGAGGGCAATCCGGACGAAAACACCCCCAACTTCCAGAAGACTTTCACTGCCTTCCTTGGCCTTCGGGCGGAGGTTAAGTTTAACCAATCCGCAAACGATATCCGCTTTGAATACTATGGCCCTGAGACGGAAGCCATTTCTGTCCGGATCCTGACCGATAACGGCACAGAGCTGCGAGCCATGAAGAATGTGAAGCTGTATTATGGTAAGCGTGGTTCCGGTTTGGATGCCAATGGTCTGCAGGCGGATCTGTCGTGGACTAACGGCGAATATGCCGGTGAGTTCAATGTGAATAAGGTCGGCGTTTTCAACTTTACAAAGCTTGAGGTCGACGGCAACCTTATCACCATTGCTACCGTGGCACCCAGCATTACGGCCATTTCTCTGGAGCCGCCAGCGTACGAAAGTTCCGAAATTATGTTTGGTACAAATGTGTCTGATACCCAGCTGCTGATCGTCACGAACCCGGATACCAAGATCTATTACGCGGCAAAGATCGCGGAGGCTTCGGCCGCCGAAATCACTGCTGTGTTTACCCGTTCCGATGGAAATGACACAGCGGAGACCGTTCTGATGTCGCCTACATATTTCGGCGAGGGGGCAGCGAATAGTCCGAACCTTGGTGAGGATTACTATTACTTCGAGATCCCCAAGACCAAGAACAACAACAGAAATGGCATTTGGACGGTGACACAGCTGCGGTTTGCCGACGTGTATGACGAGAATGGTAAGGAATACACGGCGGAAGATCCCTATCTGCAGACCGTTGGCTACGAGTTTGTTGTGGTCGAGCAGAGCGTAACTGTGGACACGAGGACCTTTGGCAATACAAGCAGTGCCGCCTTCATGACGTCCTATCCGCTGCGCAAGGCCAATGCCGCCGGTACTGGCTACGACTATGAGTACGGTGCTACCATTACCTATGCGGGTATCGATCTGGCGTCCGTCGGTCTGGAGATCAGTAACGTAAAGCTGACCCTCACCCATCAGGGTGACAACGCGACCTACGGCGGCTATACCTACGATACCACGGACTCGGCTGTTGTGACCAAGATGGCCGCCTACCGGAATTTTGAGTATAACCTGACCCAGAATTCCGCTGGCAAGTGGATCGTGTCTGATGCGGATGCTGCTGTCCAGCTGGCAGGTACGTATAACTATGTGCTGACCTACAAGCTGACAGGTGTTGGCCTGGCGGCTGATGTAAGCTACAGCTATAGTGGTACTGGTATTAGAGTCGAGTCTGTAAAGCCGAGTGTATCTATTACTTCGATTTCGCCAAGCGGAACGCATACATCGCTTAAAGTTACGAGTGCTGTTACTGCTGACCAAGTTAGTGTCGAATCGAAGATAGAAGGCAATACGGCGACTGTCTATCAGAAAGCTACCAAAACAGGTAAATGGTATAACCCCGAATATACCCTTGTTGAAGAGCCCAAAGTTACGCTAGGTCTAAGCAATATGGGTGCGGCAACAGGTGCATCCATGACATTTACCACAGAAGCCAATAGCGGAACGGTATATATGTATACAGGTGCTACGCATACCGGACAAACAGCAGCGTTCACATGGACTCCTACTGCACAAACCTGCATGCGCTATATTGGCTACAATGACGCAGGCTCTTGCAATGAAACAAAGGTTGCAGGCACATTGAAGTCGAGTGCTGTAGTTTTGACTTTTGATTCTGTTTATTTCAATGTTGCGGTTGATGAGATTACCATTATTAATGTACAACCGACATAACTTCAATGTGGGAGGGTTTGGATAACCAAGTCCTCCCACAGAATGGAGACTCTATGATCAAACCGGAATTGTTGCTGATACTGCTAATTGGTGCTGTTAGTATGTGTGTACTGATAGCATGGCAGATGAAGTGGTATAGTATTCGTCCTTGGAAAAGTGTCGCTGTCACAATTGCATTGATATTGTCTGGGCTATTTGGCTCGGAAGTGTGGTACTTTGTAGAGAACCTACACTTTGGTGGAAGATCATTTTATGGGGCTGTTTTTCTCTCGCCGCTGGTATTTTACCCGATAGCGAAGCTGCTACGCATTCCGTATGGCGAGACGATGGATTTTGTTGCTCCGGCGGGCTGCCTTACATTGGCTTTGGTGAAGATACAGTGCCTACGAGATGGCTGTTGTGAGGGAATTGTCCTTGGAGTAGATGAGAATTTGCTCTGTATTTTGTTTCCCAGCCAGATTGTGGAAATGATTGCATTTTTGCTGATTTCCGTAACGCTGTTCGTGATGGCGCACAATCCCAAGAATCGTAAACAGATATTCTTGTGGTTTCTGGTACTTTACGGCAGCGCAAGATTTGTTCTTGACTTTTTCCGCAGCCATACAGGCATCTATGCGCTTGGCCTGTCCGCAGGCTCCTTCTGGTCGCTAATTGCATTCTTGATCGGTGGGGGAACGTTGCTATACATCCACAGGCGTAGTGTGAAGAAGTGGATTTACTCTAAGCGGGGCAGAACGACACTACAACGCTGACATAACTAGAAAGGAACCGCGCTATGAAACAACAATTGAAAAGATCCATATCCCTGCTGCTTGCGTTGCTTCTGTGCGTGGGCCTTTCCGCGTTCCCGGTTTCCGCCGAGGAGACGGCAGGGGAGTGCGGCGAAAATTTAAAATGGTCGCTGCAAAACGGTGTGCTGACCATCTCCGGTAAAGGCGCAATGACAGACTATAAGGAGCGGGACTATGCCCCCTGGTACGAAAACCGGGACCAGATCCAGCGCGTTGTCATTGAAAAGGGCGTTACCTCCATCGGCAATATGGCCTTTTATCAGTGCGATAAGTTGGTGGTGGCCTCTGTGCCGGATTCCGTTACCGTTTTTGGCGACCTCGCCTTTGCGGAATGCGAATCTCTGGTACAGCTGACCATGGCTGGCGTGGAGTCCATCGGCTGGGCCTGCTTCTATGAATGTGAGTCCTTGATCAATGTTGTTCTGCCGGAGAGCCTGCGTGTCATCGGCGATCAGGCTTTCTACTGTTGCAGAAGTCTGGCAGGAATCACGATTCCGTCCGGTGTAGAAAAATTTGGTAATAGTGTTTTCTGCTATTGCGACAGTTTGGTGTACGTCAATATTTTGGCGCCGATCACGGTGTTGCCGTATTGGACCTTCTATGGCTGCGATCTGCTGTGGGAAGTGTATCTGCCGGATACGGTCAACACTGTGGAAGATAATGCCTTGGCACAGTGTCCTTCGCTGTACTATGTGGAATACACCGGCTCTGATGAAGTGCAGCGGGAGATCCAGGAGCAACTGGACCAGAAGGATCCTCCGACTGAATTGCCGGATACGGATACCGATGTTACCTATACTCAGACGGAAGGCGCTGTGATTACCACAACGACCACCACGCCCAATATGGGAACACAGCAGGATGACGATAGCTACGGAACCACGATCGATGCGACTGTAACAGCTCCGTCGGGGTGGGAAGATGTGGCGCAAAGCGTAACAGATGTCATCAACAGCGGTGATACACCCAAAGTGAATGTTCAGGTGCAGGGTGATGTCGAGATCCCGGACAGCGCGTTGGCAGTTTTGGCCAATAGAAATGTGACAGTCAACATTCACACCTCTGATAATGTTGATTGGAAAGTTATTCTACAGGATCAATCTGCGGATACGCTGAAGGGGAGTCAGAATTTAGGTCTGACTCTAAAAAAGTTCGATTCCAATCGGTACGAGGATATTCTGGGCGGTGCGGAGAGCTACCTTGTCACCCTCAGCGGGACCAGCCTGAATTCTACGCTGCTGATCCCCTTGGGACAACAGGCGTCACGGAAAGTTGCGACGTTGTACGCCGTCAGCGGCAGGAAACTCAATAAACTCAGCAGTGTGCTGGTCGATGATGACGGCAAGGCCGCCTTCTGTTTGGCAGGAACCCCGGCGGGCGACTACATTATGGCCCTGAATGTGCCGAATATCGACAATCAGGAAGTGCTTGTTCCTGAGAAACTGGCGCCTCAGTTTGATATCACTTACGGCGCGACGCTGACCGATGCTCAGGGCAACCAATATGTGCTGACAGGCCGGGTCAATAAGCTGGGTTTTGGCATTGGTACCCTGACCTGGATCATTGTGGGTGTGCTGGTTGGATCTGTTGTTCTGGTCGGCGCTGTTATGGTGATCTGGAACAAACAGCAGCAAAAAATGTACAGGCAGAGAAGAAAATCCAAATAAATCCAAATTTTCGGGCAGAATTATTCTTGCCGGTGATTAAGTAAATTTTGGCTCCGTTTCTCGATGGTTTTTTGTTCATAATTCTGCAAATTATGGATTGACAGCATCAGGAAACGGAGCTATAATGTATATGTTAAATTAGAATATCATGGCCAAAATGTGATATTCATAGGAGGATGACTGATTTGAACATTGGAAACCTTATCAAAAAGTGCATTTCCCTGGTCATGGTCATTGCTGTCTTAATGGGCCTTTCTGCGCCTGCTTCTGCAGCCACCGCTGAGGTTCTTAGCGACAGTTCGATTGGCTATGTTGCTTTGGGCGATGCCATCACTGCTGGTCTCGGCTTGTACGAAGACGATACCCGCTACTATGAGATCGTTGCCGATTATCTGGGTACCGATTTCATTCAGAAGAGCGGCAAGCTGTGGCGCGTTGAAGAACTGCGCTACCTGCTTGACGACGACTACGAAGGCGACGGATATACCGATTCTATTTCCGGCCTCGGCGCGCTGAAGAAGTCTGGCGAAGTAAAGGACTACGTGAAGAATGCTGATGTCGTTTCTGTCCAGATCGGCGTTAACAACTTTGCTACTTACTTCGTGAAGCAGCTGATGAACTATCTGGATCCTACGAAGACTCCTTACGCGTATGATTTCGATCAAATCGCTGAGGAACTGTTCGATAGCCAGGATAAGTTCACTCCTGAGGAGATAACCAGCGCTGTCGGCACTGTCCGTGAAGCAGTCATGGAGCAGCTGCTGGCCGCCGCCCCCGATGAGGGCGACATCGCTCTTGAATTCATAGAGTACGCTGTTGAGGTCGCGACTTACGCTCTGCTGAGCTATGTTACTTCCTTCAATGGTATGGTTAACGCTATCTATGAGTTGAATCCTGATGTCGAACTGTACGTCATTGGTATCTACAATCCCGCTGCCGGTGAGGTTCTGACCTATAAGACAGAAGATCACATTGTCTCTGGCACGCTGATTGAGGGTCAGGAGATCGAGATCCCTGTTGGTGATGCCATCGGTGCCGTTATCGAACTGGCTAACTCCTATGCTCAGATCCTGGCTCCCCGTGCATACAACTATACTTATGTCGATCCCGGCACGCCCATCAAGCTGATCGACAAGATGGCTGACAAGACTCTGCCTCTGGATGAGAGAATTCCTGTTGCTGTCAAGAACGCCCTGCTGGACGCTTCCGAGAATACTGCGGTTACTCTGATTCAGGAGCTGTTTGCTGAGTACGGCATCGAGAAGACCTACAAAGAGGCTCTGGAGATCGCTCAGGAGATCGTCAACTGCAAGACCGACGTCCTGCGGGATGAGTATATCATGACTACCGTCAATGATCTGGTTGTGGAAGAGGCTGTTAAGCTCTTCCATGAGAAGATGAAGGAATATATCGGTGACTTTGGCACCGTTCCTGTTACCGATCAGCAGATTGCAGATCTTCTTGCAGATCTAACCGATGCCCGTGATAATGGTGAAGATGAGAGGGCCATCGCTCAGGCATTTGTCGATGATCTGGTTACGGATCCTGATGTCATCAAGATGGCTGCTGCCAATAAGATCTATGATTACGTTGTTGAGTACGGCCTGTCTGATTTTGTTACTGTTGAGAACGTTGCTGATCTGATGGCTGTTCTTGATGATCCCGACGATGACGATGATGCCACCAATGATACCGCTAACCGTAGAGCTGCTGTCCATGCCTGGATGAACGAGCTGGCTGTTAGCTTCATCGTTGAGTACGTTACTGCCTATAATACCGCGTATACTGCAAAGATGGCTCAGGATATGTTGGCCGAAATGGAATCCAAGTCTTCTGATGCTGAAAAGAAGCAGGTTGCAATCGATACTCTGGCAGAGGATGCATTTGCTCCGGTTGTCAAGGCTAAGTTTGAAGATAAGGGTTATGCGCTGCAGGGTTACAGCGGTGACTATGTTGCGTTTACTAAGGCTGTCTTCAATGATTCTGGCATGAGCGTTTTCCGTACTGAGCTGAATGCTGCCGCTGCTGCCAAGTATGCGGATGAATTTGCAGGTGGCGACGCTACTTTCGCAGCTGAGCTTGTTGGTATGCTGAATGCCCTGCAGGATGTACCTGCATCCGGTCGCAGTGCTGCCTTTGATAGTTGGGTAAGTACAATTACTTCGGGCAATGAGAGTGTATACAAGTTCCTGAAGACCAGCCTGCTGGATTTATATGAAACTGAGTACCTTCCCGCTGCCACTGCTGTCGAAAACACTTTTGCTGCATATAAAACCGGTGTTGACAAGGCGGTTGACTCCCTGACTCAGTACGTTTCCATGAAAGACTCTGTTGCTGAGACTATTCTGAGCGAGTATGAGGCTGCCCTGGAAGCTAATAACGGCAACCCTCTGTTTGGCGACTATGGCTACGTTGCTGATCCTGCTGTTGTTGATAAGGCTGTCGATGGTATTATGGAAGGCTTCGATATGTACTATCACGCCATTGAGCAGTGCTACAATAGCTGCGACGCTCTGACTGAAAAGTTCGACAAGGTCTTTGAGATGCTGGCTAAGATCGCTGAGGTCGAGGAAATCTGCCTGAATGACCTTCTGGCTGTTGCTAAGAAGTACGCTGTCAATGGCACTAGCTATGTTGAAAGCATGATCGGCAACCTGATGCAGGGCGACTCTCTGGCAAATGCTGATACCACTGTTGCTTATCTGGCGCTTGCATATTACTTTGGCGACGGTATGCTACACCTGCCAAGCGAGGAAGGCCATGCTATCGTGGCCCAACAGATCATCAAGGGCATCAAGGGCGAGCCCACCAACAGCACCGCTGGCTGGCTGGCCAACCTGGTCATTGATAAGCTGATCGACATTTATCATATGCCTGCTTCCGCTTCTGGTCAGGCTACTCCTCTGGTCAACCCCGACAGCTACGCTGCTTTCGGTGACAACATCACCTTGGGCTCCGGCACTGCTGTTGGCGCTGATGAGACCTATGTTAAGCTGCTGGCTGAGGCTCTGGCAATGTGCGATTGCGAGGATGCAGCCCATGAGGATTGCTGCATTGATGATGTCGTGCTGAATCTGTCTCTGGGCGGTATGCGTACCGAGGAACTGCTGGCTATCGTTGACGGCAGCTACACCGGCGACGCATACACCGATGCAAGATTTGACATTGCTGCCTTGCGTGAGCAGTATCTGACTCAGGTCGGCAAGCTGGATCTGGTCACCATCAATGTTGGTATCAACAATCTGGTCACCTATCCTCTGACTCAGTCCCTGCTGGCCTACAATGGCGAGACTCCTTACGAGATGGATTGGGAGCGCTATCTTGGCGAAACCATTACCAATAAGCTCACCAGCGGCAAGGACGCTGTTATGGCTCTGCTGATGCACATCGTCCATGACGATTCTACCTGCGAGACTACTCTGAACACCGTTGCCACCGCTGTTGAGGCTATTGCCTACAGCCTGGTCGGCTACGTTGTCAATCTGGACTGCGCCGTTGAGGAAATCTATAACGATAACCCCAACGCTACTATCGTCATGACCGAGTTCTACAACCCCCTGCTGGATACTTACTTCACCACTCCCGAGACCATCACCCTGAAGAACGTTCTGACCGGTGGTGAGAAGTCTGTTGAGCTGAAGTCCTACAATATCGATGTTTCCCTGATCGCTGACAGTATGGTGAATCTGGCGAACCGCTTCCTGACCGGTTACATCGGCTACTATCAGGATGGCGTTGTCGCCCGTGGCGAGAACAGCCGGATCGTGACTGTCGCTATCAATGAGACTCCTCTGGATATCGATGACAGCGTCAGCAAGGATCTTGCTGATCTGGTTGAAGTGACCACCATCAATGTCCTGAACCGCGATGTTACCATCAAGGTTCCCGCATACCTGAAGGAAGCTGTTGCTACCGGCGGTGTCGCTCTGCATCCCAGCGCTGAAGGCCACCAGTACATCTGCGACCAGATCCTGAATGCTCTGGAGTATGAGATCACGCCCGATATTCTTGTTGACGGCGCCGAGAAGTATTACGGCGATGAGGATCCTGCCTTTGAGTACCACTGGCACAATGTTTCCAGCCTGATCAATCTGGATGAGTATTCTGTTGTGATTTCTCATAACGGTCACAATGTTGACAACTGGAAGGAATATGTCGGCGTTTATGACCTGACGATCACCGCTACCCACAAGACTACTGGCGAGGTCGTGAAGTATAACCTGTGCGATCTGGACGAACATTTCAAGGGTATGTTCCATATTAATGCCCGTCCTATCACCATTGATGTGTATGCTAACGGCGAGACCAGCGTCGACCTGTTGGTTGGCGACACCATGCCTGAGTTCAGCTACAAGGTTACTGACTACAAGGGTAACGATATCACCGATAAGGTGTCCGTGACCGTTGATTCCTCCAGCGTCAACATGAATGCTGAGGGCGAGTACACTGTTACCGCAACGGTTTCTGACAAGAACTACAAGGTCGAGGATGTTAACAACGCTACTGTTAAGGTGACTGAAGATGAGCCTGAGAAGATTCAGATCGTTATCGATGTGAACAGTGAGAACATGGTCGCCATGAACAAGCTGCCTGAATTCAGCGCAACTGTTACCGGCACTGATGCATCTCTGGATCTTGAATTTGTTGTTGTCGATGCTGATGGCAATGTGGTGACTAAGGTTGAAGAGGCCGGCGAGTATTATATCACAGTTTCTCAGGACTGCCTTGATGCACTCTCCGAGACCTATATCGTGACTGTCAATGACGGCATTCTGACTGTTAGTGACTATGTCTGCTGGAACACCCGTACCGGCGTTTACTACCAGATCGTCCATCTGGCTGCGCTGGAGGCTCAGGAGGGTGATACTGTCCAGATGCTGAAGGACTCCGACCAGACCGCGCTGACCGATGTCTACCACTACGCCGGCTCCGTGAACCTGATCAACGGCATCACTCTGGATCTGCAGTGGCATACCTTGACACTGGACTCTCTGGTTGCTTCTGCTGGCAACTATGTTACCGCAGACTATGAGACAAGCAAGGGCGTTGGTGGCAGATTGGTCGTTCCTGCTGAGAACTTTGTCGTTGCTGAGGCTCTCAACAGTAAGGATATCCGCTATGACTTGCCCGTTTGGGTTGAAGAAGAAGGTTGCTATGTCTTTGGTCAAATCGGTATCATTGATAATAAGGGCGACCGTAAGCTGACTGTTGATCTGGACAAGGATGAGCTGTACTTCCAGTTCAATCACGGCGCTACGACCTACATCAACCAGACCTTCCTTAAGGATGGTGCTGATGACAACAGACTGTCTGTAGAAGTATACATGCAGTGGGAAACTGAAGATGGCATTGCTTACCAGACTTATGTATATAACCCTGATCTGGTCGGTACTGCAACCGGTGCATACGACTACACATTTACTTTAAAGGGTATCTCTGCGCTTGAACTTGATGCTGAACAGCTGAGCACACTGACTGTCACTGCGAAATTTATCGCTGATTGTGGTGCAACTGCTTATGGTAGTGTTTTTGGAGCTGACGGAGTTATCGAGAGCACTGTTACTGGTGGTTCTACTGAGAATGTTAAGTATGAATTTGTCTCTTCTGAAGGCTACGTCTGTGAAAATCTTCGCACGGGTAAGCAGTATGCGATTGTCCATGAAGCTGTTTTGGAGGCTGAACCTGATGATGTGATTGTCATGATTGCTGATTCTGACCAGACCCTGTTGACTTCTGTGTGCCCCAGTGCTGGTATGGTCAGTCTCATTAATGGTGTGACATTGGATCTTCAAAGCTATGTTCTGAAACTTGATTTCTTGTTTGTTGCGGAGGGTAACTACATCACCGCTGACTATGAGACAGGCAAGAATGCCGGTGGCAGATTGGTCGTTCCTGCTGAGAACTTTGTCGTTGCTGAGGCTCTCAACAGTAAGGATATCCGCTATGACTTGCCCGTTTGGGTTGAAGAAGAAGGTTGCTATGTCTTTGGTCAAATCGGTATCATTGATAATAAGGGCGACCGTAAGCTGACTGTTGATCTGGACAAGGATGAGCTGTACTTCCAGTTCAATCACGGCGCTACGACCTACATCAACCAGACCTTCCTTAAGGATGGTGCTGATGACAACAGACTGTCTGTAGAAGTATACATGCAGTGGGAAACTGAAGATGGCATTGCTTACCAGACTTATGTATATAACCCTGATCTGGTCGGTACTGCAACCGGTGCATACGACTACACATTTACTTTAAAGGGTATCTCTGCGCTTGAACTTGATGCTGAACAGCTGAGCACACTGACTGTCACTGCGAAATTTATCGCTGATTGTGGTGCTATTGCTTACGGTACTGAGTTTACCGCGTAAATTGGTACAATTCTTTGGAAAGGAGAATTACAATGAAGGAATACATCAAGCCTGAAATCGACGAAGTGCGGTTTGCTTCTGAGATTATTGCTGATCTCGGCAACACCAGTGGTGAAGACGACGGCCAATGGTAACATCACTAGTATGTTTTGTAAAATCGCTGATTTAGTGACGGAGGTTCCGGCGGTGGGGGACTTGGTCTCCCGCTGCTCGGAATACCTCTGTGACGGAGATGCCGGTGCGGATATTGTTATCCGCACCGAATCTTTCCGTCCTGATTCATGGAAAGGCTTATCCGGCGACAGCTATATTTACTGTGAATCCGGAAGTCATTTCCTCTTTCAATTGCTGAGATTTAACGGTCTAATGCTTCACGCCTCTGCTGTAGAGCTGGATGGCAAGGCCTATCTGTTTTCTGCTCCCAGCGGAACCGGAAAGTCCACCCATACACGGTTGTGGCAATCCGTGTTCGGCGATAAAGCCCGTGTCTTTAATGATGATAAGCCTCCATTGCGATTCATTGACGGTGTCTGGTATGCCTATGGTTCGCCGTGGTGCGGCAAGGATGGCATCAACATCAACATGAAGGCACCTGTTGCCGGCATCTGTTTCCTGAAGCAGGGACCGGAGAACCGGATCCGTCGGCTGGATAAGGTGGAGGCAGCCCAGAATATTATCTGGCAGACCATGCACCGTTTTAAACTGGTCGAGAATTTGGATCTTATGCTTTCTCATGTTGAGAAGCTTGTAGAGCATATTCCTGTTTTTGAACTGGAAAACCGGCCTGAACCGGAAGCGGCTCTGCTGAGTTACAATACTATGCGACAAGCAGCCGAGGAGAGTGGACTATGAAGATTAAAAGTGATTTCGTTCTTCGGCAGGTCGCCGGTGCCAATGTGGTACTCCCTTTGGGTGCTGCCACAGTGGATTTCAACGGCCTTTTGAAGCTGAATGAATCCAGCGTGCTCCTTTGGAAGGCACTGGAAAATGGCTGTGATCTGGACGGCCTTGTCACTGTGCTGACCAGCGAGTATGATGTGGATTCCGCAACGGCCCGTAAGGATATCGAGGGTTTTCTTGCGCAGCTGGACAAGATTGGCTGTCTTGAAGCGTGAATGATGGGGTGCCGCTGCTCGGCACCCCAATTCTGCGTATTTGTGTATGAAGGAGATTTCCTGTGGAGAGACAATCTGCGACGGATTATTTTGCATATATGAAAGATCTGGTTCCGCTGTTTCGCGAACGTCTTTCAGCCGGACAAACGGTTCGGTTTTCTCCCAGGGGGATCAGTATGCTGCCGATGCTGCGGCAGGGGATTGATGATGTTGTGCTTTCGCCGCTGCCGGCGAAGCTGAAAAAGTACGACCTTCCTCTGTATCAGCGGGACGATGGGCATTTTGTGCTTCATCGTGTTGTGCGTGTAGGGGAGACCTATACCTGTATTGGCGACAATCAATTCGAACTGGAACCCGGCCTTCGCCATGATCAGATGATCGCTGTGGTCACCGCCTTTTATCGGGATGGAAAATACCACAGCGTCTCGGAGCTGGGTTACCGGATCTATTGCCGCGTTTGGCATTTCAGCCGTGGACTGCGTCACTTTTGGCGCAGAGGGAAAGGCTGGTTGCGGCGGCATTTGAAGTAACTTTGAAAATTTCAGCCACAGCGGCGCCTTTTTGCGCTGTGGTTGTTAACGTCAGGATCGGAGGTGCACAATTGAATAAGCTTTCTCCGTTGCTTTGGCTGATCAAGCGTGTTCGCCGCCGGATCCCGGCGTTGATCTTACTGATCGCCGTGAATGCGGCATCTGCCGTGATGGGCGTAGTGTTTGCCCTTGGTTCACGGAATGTGATCGACACTGCCATTGGCGGCGATCAGCTGCTGTTCCGGAATGCCTGCCTGCAGCAGGGTGGCATCATTCTTGGCATCTTGTTGCTGTTGACCCTATCCCGACATTTACATGATCGTTTACTTGCAGACCTTGATCGTGATTGGAAGCGGGACATTCTTCATGGGCTGCTCCACGGTGATTACGCATCAGTTTCTGCGTATCACAGCGGTGAGCTGATCAATCGGCTCAATAACGATGTTCGCATCGTCAACGATGGCCTGATCGGAGCGGTACCGCGGCTTGTCTCTATGGTGGCGCGGCTGGTCAGCGCTATGGTTGCTTTGGTGGCCATGGAGCCCTTGTTTGCCCTGATCGTGTGCGCCGGCGGAGTCGCTGTGATCATTGTGACTGGCATAATGCGTCGGCGATTAAAGGGGATGCACAAAAAGGTTAGTGAAAAGGACGGCATTGTGTCCTCGTTCCTCCAGGAAACGCTTGAAAAACTGTTGATGGTTCAGGCGATGGACGTTTCTTCGGAGATGGAACGGCGTGCGGATGTGCTGATGCGGGATCGCTATGAATCTCAACGAAAGCGGAAGAATGTTTCTCTCTTCGCCAATACCAGCGTCAGCGTTATGTCCTATGGTGCGTCGTTTGCGGCACTGGTCTGGTGCTCTGCCGGGATGGTCACAGGAACCATGACATTCGGCTCATTGACGGCAATTACGCAACTGGTCAGCCAATTGCAGGCGCCTTTTACCGGACTTTCCGCCACAATCCCGCAATATATCGCAATGACAGCTTCCGCGGAGCGGCTTGCGGAGTTGGAGCAGATCCAGGGGGAGCCGGAACCGGCAGGGGTGAGCACCGTGGATCTGTATGATGCCATGGATTCTCTTTGCGGAGAAAACCTGAGTTTTTCCTATGACAGAGACAAGGTGCTGGACGGCGCTTCTTTCTCTCTGCCGAAGGGTTCCTTTGCGGCGATCACCGGCCCTTCCGGTATCGGTAAAAGTACCCTTTTGAAATTACTTCTCGGCATTTTCCAACCTGAAGATGGGAAGCTGTATCTCAATATTGGCGAGCGTAACGTCGCCATTGACCGTAGCACACGGCGGCTGTTTGCTTATGTGCCTCAGGGTAATTTGATTCTCAGCGGCACTGTCCGGGATAATCTTTTGATCGTAAAGCCGGATGCGACTGAGGATGAACTGTCCAGAGCTGTCCACGTCAGCGCTATGGATAGATATTTGAATCAGCTTCCAAAGGGGCTGGACACGCTTTTGGGTGAAAACGGCGCTGGCTTTTCCGAAGGCCAGACTCAGCGGCTTGCCATTGCTCGCGCGATCCTCAGCGGTGCGCCGATCTTGTTGCTGGACGAGTGTACGTCTGCGCTGGACGAGGAGACGGAGAATCTTGTTTTGGAGCGAATCTATACAATGACAGAATGTACTTGCATTGCCGTCACCCATCGCCCTGCGTTTACACGAATTTGTGATCGTATTTTGCACATACGTGATGGAAAAATCGATGTCGAAGTCGTGACGAACTGAGCTTTGCTGGTCTTTTTCCGGGAATGACTTGCAATTTTGAATGTGGCGTGCTATACTATATGCTGAAATTGTATGTGGTGAGTGAACCACATTTTTGAATGATAGAGAACTCTTTTTGGAGGTCAGATATGGACGAGATGAAGAAAGAGATCAATAACGAAATTGAGATCGACCTACAGCGCGTGCTGGGTGCGGTTCTGAACAAGGCGTGGCTTGTTGCGATCGTTGCCGTTGTCTGTGCGGTTTTGTCGTTTTTGGGAACGTTCCTGTTTATTACACCCACGTATCAGTCTTCCGTTATGCTGTATGTCAACAACAGCATCTCTTCGGATATTATCGAAGGCATCACCTCCGGTGATCTTTCTACATCCCGCGGTCTGGTCAAGTCCTACATAGTCATTTTGAATACACGTTCGACTCTGGACGCCGTGATCGACTATGCCGGCGTTGACAG
The DNA here is from genome assembly GCA_964582515.1 of uncultured Acetatifactor sp. Classification (GTDB taxonomy): domain Bacteria; phylum Bacillota; class Clostridia; order Lachnospirales; family Lachnospiraceae; genus Acetatifactor. The sequence goes on from CAZOSU010000001.1 coordinate 29,772, forward strand.
ATCTTATGGACAGGTCAAGGGAATGATCTCTGCCGCGGCAGTGGACTCTACTGAAATCTTCCGGGTCGTTGTTACCAGCACGGATCCTAAGGAAGCCGAGCAGATTGCAGACGCGATTTCCTACATCTTGCCCAAGCAGATTAACAGCATCATTGAGGGTACCTCGACAAAAGTTGTTGATAGCGCTGTTATGCCTACAAGCCCCAGCTCTCCCAACTATACAAAGAATACCCTGATGGGTTTCCTCGTTGGTTTGATGGCGGTTGTCGTGATCGTGGCGTTACGAACCATCTTTGATAATACTATCCGGACGGAAGAAGATGTCGTGCAGAAATCCAGTTATCCGCTGCTGGCAGCTGTTCCGGATATGGAAGCGCACAGCAAGGGTGGCTACTATTACGGCTACCGGAGGTCTGCATACGATAAGACAAAGCCTGTTGAGGGCGCCCAGACTGTTTTGGTTGGCTCCAATATTAACTTTGCCGCTTCCGAGGCTTATAAGGTGCTGCGCACCAAGCTCCAGTTCTCCTTTGCGGATGAGACTAATGGCTGCAAGGTCATTGGTGTTTCCAGTGCCATGACCGGTGAAGGTAAGAGCCTTACTACTGTCAATCTGGCTTATTCTCTGTCCTTGCTGGGCAAGCGGGTTCTGCTGATCGACAGCGATATGCGCCGTCCTTCTATCTGCGTCAAGCTTCCCATTCACAACGATCCCGGTCTTTCTGAGTTCCTGTCCGGACAGGCGCAGGCTGAGAATTTGATCCAGTTCTGCGGCCTGGAGGAGGATGAGAGCGCGTTCCACGTGATCGCTTCCGGCCGGATCCCGCCCAACCCCATGGAGCTGCTGAGTTCCAACCGTATGGCCAAGTCCCTGAATAAGCTCAGAGGCAGCTATGATTACATCCTGCTGGATCTGCCCCCTGTGGGTGAGGTTGGTGACGCGCTGGCTGTTGCCAAGTATACGGACGGTCTGCTGCTGGTGGTTCGTCAGGATTACTGCAACCGTCCCGCACTGAGCGCTGCCCTGCGTCAGTTTGAGTTTGTGGAGACCAAGATCCTTGGTCTTGTCCTGAACTGCGCCAGCGAAGATTCTGCCGGTTATGGCAAGAAGTATTACAAGAAGTACGGCAAGAAGTACTATAAGAACTACGCCTACGCTTCTGCGGATAAGAAAAACAAGCAGAATCCGTAAGGTCGGGAGGAACCATGATCGACTTTCACAGTCATGTCTTGCCCGGACTTGATGATGGCAGCTCATCGGTGGAGGAATCCATCGCCATGTTGCGCATGGAAGCGGAGCAGGGGATCACCCACGTGGTGGCCACGCCCCACTTCTATGCCCATTATGATAAGCCGGAAACCTTCCTGGCCAGAAGAGATCGGGCGGAAAAGCTTTTGCGCCGGGAAATGGAGAAATATCCCGATTTGCCCCAGTTATCTGTAGGTGCAGAGGTGTATTTTTTTCGTGGAATCAGCGATTCTCGGATCCTGAACCTATTGACAATTCAGGGAAAATCGTGTATCATGGTAGAAATGATTGGCTCTCCGTGGCAGCAGTATGTCTATGACGAGTTGCTGCAGATTCACCGCAGATGGGGGTTGACGCCTATCATTGCCCACATTGACCGGTATATTTCGCCATTCAGGACCCATGGGATTCCGGACGCGCTGGCGCAGCTGCCGGTTATGGTTCAGGCCAATGCTTCCTTTTTCCTGAAGCGGGGAAATTCCCGGCTTGCCATGTCTCTTTTGCGTGACGATAAGATCCAACTACTTGGTTCCGATTGTCACAACCTGACCGATCGCCGCCCCAATCTGGGTGAAGCCAGACAGGCCATCGTTCAGCGCTTAGGGGAAGAGGCGCTTTCGCGTGTTCATATATACGGCAACGAATTGCTGCAGCTATAAATTTTGTCATTATTTCATTTGGAGTGATCGTTATGAAGAGAGTTATTTGTTTGCTTTTGGTTATGGTTCTGTGTATGTATATTCCCTGTGTGGCCCTGGCCGCGACTCCCAGCCCCGGTGAGTCCGCTCCCACCGAACCCACTACTCCCGTTGGCCCTCCTGTTGAGACCGGTGATAATTCTCACATCATGCTGTGGGTCATCATTATGCTGGTTGCGCTGCTGGCCATCGTTGCGCTGGTCATCGCTTTCCGCAAGTTTGTAAAGTAATATCCGGAACCGTCCGGAGCTGAATCAGGGTGTTATTATGGACAAAAAGATGCGGCTGAAGCTGCTGTTTGCTACCGTCATTCTGGTTCTGGTCCTTGTGGTTTTATACAGTGGGCTTCAAATACTGGAGTCCACTGTTTTTTTCAAGAACCCGGATCAGTCCCAAACAACTTCTAAAGTCATTGTGAAAGACGGTGTAAAATACTATCCCAGACAGGATATCACGGTGATCCTGCTGATGGGCATCAATCAATCCGGCCCTGTTGTGCCGACGCAGCATAACCATGGCGGCGCTGTGGATATGGTGGCGCTGATGGTGTTTGACCAGAAGACCGGTACCTGCAATCTGGTGAACCTGAACCGTGATATGATGGTGGATATGCCGATGCTTAATGCATACGACAAGCCGCAGGGTACTTACTATGGCCAGCTTGCCTACAGCCATACCTATGGCGATGGTATGGAGGTCAGCTGTGAAAACGTCAAGACCACAGTATCCAACTTCCTCAACGGTATCCGTATCGACCACTATTTTTCTTTAAATATGGATGCTATTGGCGTTCTGAATGACGCGGTTGGCGGTGTAACAGTAACGGTGGTGGATGATTTTTCCGCTGTGGATCCCCAGATCCCTATGGGAACGGTGACGCTGCTTGGTAAGCACGCTGTCAATTTTGTGCGGGCAAGAGGCAACGTGGGCGATGAGCTGAACGTTTCCCGTATGGAGCGGCACAAGGAATATATGCGCGGTTTCGTTAAAGCCCTGAAAGGGAAGTTCAGTGAGGGTGAGGGATTTTTCCTGAATACCTATGACTTCGTGTCGGATTTCATCGTCACGGATTGCTCACTGCAGGTTTTGAGCCGGCTAGAGACGGATTATCGGGACTATTCTATGGGCGAAGTCCTGACCGTTGCCGGTGAAAACAAGCTGGGCGAAGTGTACTACGAATTCTATCCCGACGAGGATGCGCGGATCGATCTGCTGCTGGAGCTGTTCTACGCACCGATCAACTAAAAATAAGGAACCGGTGAGCTTGGCTCACCGGTTCTTTTGCTTAGCGATTCAGCAGATCGTGGAGTTCGTCCATGGTGTGGGCGATGCCGCAGGCACCGGCAGCTTCCATTTCTGCCACATTTCCGTAGCCCCAGCTGACACCGACGGCGGGAATGCCGTGGGCGGCGGCGCCCACAACGTCGTAGACGGTGTCACCGACCATAATGGCTTCCAGCTCAGAGCCTATCTGCTGCAGCAGATAGGCGATGACATCTGCTTTGTGATCCCGGCTGCCGTCCAGCGTGGCACCGGCGAGGAGGTCGAAATATGGGGTTAGCTCGAATTTGTTCAGGATATCCATGGACATCTGCTCTGGCTTGGAGGTTGCCACATACAGGGTGTGGCCCTCCGCCTTCAGGCGGGCCAGCAGGTCGTAAATGCCGGGATACGGGGTGTTCTCGAACTTGCCGATGGGGATATAGCGGCTGCGGTAGATTTCAACAGCCTCGTCCAGCTTGTCTTCCGGCACGCCGAACTTGAAGAAGGTATCCCGCAGGGGAGGCCCCACGAACACACGCATGGTTTCCCGGTCAGGGACCAGAATGCCGTAGTGGCGCAGCGCAAGGCTGGCGCAGTTGATGATGCCCTCGCCGGAGTCGGTCAG
>CAZOSU010000002.1:0-13176 GCA_964582515.1 uncultured Acetatifactor sp.
GTTTTATGCGACCTGCAGAGCCTTTTTCTTTTATTCAACTGTCAAACTCCCGGGATGTTATATTTAATATGATTTTTACAGTAAGTAAGATACTATTTGCCTATTTGTTGTGGAGTATTATTTTCCAAAATAAAAAAATGATTGGTGAATTTACATTTCATGGAATGCTCTCTTATTATATTGTCAATTCATTTTTGTCTCAATTAGATATGTCTGCTGGGATTAGTAACGAAATTCATGACAGAATTCGCAACGGAACATTTTCTAAATATATGGTAATACCTGTTGGAATACAAAAATATTTCATGGCAATGGAACTTGGTGTTGTACTGTTTTATTTGTTGTTTGATTTTATTGCTGCTGTGATTTGGATATTTGTATTTAATATTGAATTTGTGTTTACGAGAGAACTAATGGCACTTATTTGTGCAGTGCTTATGGCAATATTGGGCATGTTGTTTATGGTGCAGTTAAATTATTTCCTAGGATTATTAACTTTAAAATATCAAGGCATAAGTGCGTTTCTAATGATAAAAAATAACCTGATTTCATTGGTTACAGGAAGCATTGTTCCTTTGACACTTTTTCCGGAGGTGGCAATAAAGATGATGAAGCTTTTGCCCTTCTATTATGTGACATATTTACCCTCCATGCTATTAACCGGTATGTGTCGGGATGAAGCTATAGTCGGAGTACTGGTAATTATTGTTTGGTGTTTAATAATGCAGATTTTGATTAATGTTACTTGGAATAAATATATTAGAAGGTACGATGGGGTGGGGATATAATGAACAATTCAAAGAAAAATTTGCGTGTACTAAGAGAAATGCTATATTTGCGTTTTCATGGACTTACCGTATTTCGGCTGGATTTTTTTGCTCCATTCTTCATAGATGGCAGTTTGTTTGTAATTCAGTTGCTTGCATTTGGAGTTATATATTCTAACGTAGATATGATTGGTGGTTGGCATCATGGAGAAATGATTCTGTACATAGGAACCTTTTCCTTACTCAATGCGATTAATATGACATTGTATTTTTTCGGAGTAAATGGAATTCCCGGTAAAGTAAAATCCGGTGAATTGGATTTGTATCTGTCAAAACCTGTAAGTCCGTTATTTAGATTGACATTTGAAAATATCAATCCGGGGTCAATTCTGCTTATTTTGATGAGTATTTGTATTATTGCATATGGGATTGGCATATTAGAGATACAATTGACTGTCGCGCGGATACTAAAGTATCTGTTTTGGATTATTGTTATGGCGATTCTGTATTACGATATGGAAGTTATTGTTCGCTCCATTTCTCTGTACATCATATCAATGGCACGTATGGAGCAGATCGAAGAAGCCGGTATTGATTTGTGCATGAAATTGCCGGGAATAGCATTTTACGGAGTGTATAAGTTTATTTTTTATCTAGTGTTGCCATATGGAATAATGGCAACTCTTCCGGTACAAAGTATGGTAGATGAAATGAATTACAAATTAGCATTGTACGGAATATTTGTTGTTATATTATTTTCCGGTATTACTTGTATTGTATGGAAAGAAGGATTAAAGCACTATAATAGTGCGAGTTCGTAGGAGGAGAAGCTAGTGCACGTCAACTATTGAAAACGCCGAATACGAGAACCCTCAAAGAGATAGACCCTCAAAAAGTTTGAATACCCATGATACATCCGCAAGCACTTCTTAGCAGTATATGTGTGACGATGATTGTGCTATTTCTTTGTTTGTGGTACAATAATCTGATTAGAATAGGTGTTTTGTGTGCAGCTGGTCTGCATATTTTGTAGGAGCCGGGTGAAAGAACATGAATATTAAAAACGGGTGTGTAACATTAAGAGCCATGGAGGAGAAGGATTTTGACATATTATTTCAGATGATGAATTCTCCGGAAATAGAGAAGGCTTTGGGGAGCTTCGCTCTTCCTGTGAATGAAAATCAGCAGAGGGAGTGGATTCGAAGCTACCGCAATACGGACAAGCAGATTCGACTGATGATTGAGCTGGAAAATGGTGCAGTTATTGGTGTAATTATGCTGTACGACATCGATATGAAGAACGGAACCGCAGAGGTTGGCTATAAGACCATGGCGGATAAGCAGGTGCGGATAAAGGGTGATATGGATGCGGCCATGCAGGGGATTTTAGGCTATGCTTTTGAGGAGCTTCGGCTGAATTGCGTGGTGGCGCATACTCTGACGTGTAACGAGAGAAGCATAAAGCTTCTGGAGCGAAACGGTTTTACCCAGGAGGGCGTGCTTCGTCAGAGAGTATACCAGAGCGGGTGCTATGGGGATATGAGGGTATATTCCATTTTGAAATCAGAATTTGTAATAAGAGAGAGAATGTAGGAGCCATGAGCAGTATTGCAATCATTACCGCCAGAGGCGGAAGTAAGAGAATTCCAAGAAAAAATATCAAAGAGTTTTGTGGAAAGCCGATTTTGTTATATTCTATCGAGGCAGCACTGGAAAGTGGCTGCTTTGATGAGGTGATGGTGTCTACGGAGGATGAAGAAATTGCAGCGCTGGCAAGGGGGGCAGGTGCAAATGTACCCTTCCTCAGAAGTGAAAGGACGGCAGGAGATTTTGCCACCACAGCGGATGTAATAGAAGAGGTGCTTACCGAATATGGGAAAAGAGGAAAGCAGTTTGAATATGCCTGCATCCTGTATCCTACGGCTCCCTTTGTAACCGGTGAAAAGCTGAGAAATGCCATGAAGCTTCTTAAGGAGCAGGGAGCTGATTCGGTGCTTCCCATTGTACAGTTTTCTTTTCCGCCCCAGCGTGCTTTTGTCAGTAGGGAGGGGAAAATACAATTTGCGCAAGAGAAGTATGCCAGGACCCGTTCCCAGGATTTGGAGCCTATGTATCATGATAGTGGACAGTTTTGCTGTTTTACCACAGAGCTGTTTTTAACAAAGCATACACTGGTGACGGACAATACCATGGGGATTGTCTGCCCGGAGTCCGAGGTGCAGGATATAGACAACTACGAGGATTGGTATCTGGCGGAGCTGAAGTATAAGATGATGAAGGAGAAAAATCATGAACTTTCGGATAGGAAATAGAGAAATCGGGCCGGGAAATCCTGCCTATATTATTGCGGAGATGTCTGCAAACCATGCAGGGAGCCTTACCCGTGCCAAGGAAATTATCCGGGCAGCTAAGGAGGCCGGAGCGGATTGTATCAAGATTCAGACCTATACAGCGGATACCATTACCATGGATTGTGACAATGAATACTTTAAAATTAAGTCCGGTCCATGGCAGAAGGATAATACTTTATATGAGCTTTACGGAAAAGCAAATACTCCATGGGAATGGCACAGGGAATTGAAGGAAGAGGCAGAAAGAGTGGGAATTGACTTTTTCTCCACGCCTTTTGATTTTACTGCGGTAGATTTTTTAGAGGAGCTTGGGGTGGAATTTTACAAGATTGCATCTCCCGAGATGGTGGATATTCCACTCATAAAATATGTGGCATCTAAAGGTAAGCCGGTGATTATTTCCACCGGAATGGCGAATATTGGTGAGATTGAGCGTGCAGTGGAGGCAGTACGCAGTCAGGGAAATAATCAGCTGGCACTTCTCCGTTGTGCGACTGCTTATCCGGCGATTACAGACCAGATGAATCTGGCTACGTTAAAAAATATGGCGGAGACCTTCCGGGTTCCGGTAGGTTTATCAGACCATTCCCAGGGCGCTATCGGTGCGGTGACAGCGGTGCTGATGGGCGGTTCCATTATTGAGAAGCACTTCTGCGTCAGCAGGGACATTGAGAGTCCGGATTCCTTCTTCTCCATGAATAAGGAGGAATTTGCTGCCATGGTTTCTGATATCCGTCAGGCAGAGAAGGCGGTGGGGCATGTTCAATATGGTCCCATGAATCAGGAGAAATTCAATCTGGTAAACAGAAAATCCATATTCTGTAGCGCACCCATCAAAAAGGGAGAGCGTTTTACCCCGGAAAACGTGAGGGTAGTCAGACCGGGATATGGCTTGGAGCCTCATTATTATGAGCAGCTAATGGGCAGCGTGGCATTATGTGATATCGAATATGGTACCCCTATTGCCCTTGGTATGTTTGGAGAAAAATAAATGATAGGAATGCGTGTGGATGTGAACCGGGAGATAGCCACAGGACATATCCGGCGGGACATTGCCATTGCTCTACAGCTTAGAGAGCTGGGGCAGGAATGTGTATTTATCTCTGCGGATAATAATTGTCTGTCCTACCTGGAGCCTTATGGTTTTTCATGTGTTATATTAAACAGCAGGTGGAATCATCTAGAGGAGGAGCTTTTAGTCTTGGAGGAGGTCATTCGGGAGCATGGGATTAAAAGTCTTCTGGTGGACAGCTATCTGGTTACGAGGGAGTATCTGACCCGGCTTAAAGCCCTGACCAAGGTTACTTATTTTGATGAGCTATATCTGCTTGGTTATGGTTGTCAGCAGCTTATTAACGGTGTGCTTTTACCGCCGGATTATTCCATGGCACCGGGAAGGGCGCTGCTTGGGCCGGATTATGTATCGCTGCGGCAGGAATTTACTGATTTGCCCCTTAAGAAGATTCGGCCAAGGCTAAAGAAGCTACTTCTCACCAGTGGAGGAACGGATAATTATCATTTTTGTAAAAGCTTTTTAGAGTTTTTTTTAGCGCAGCCCCTTTGGGAGGATGTGAAGGTGGTGGTTACGCTGGGAGAGCTGAGCGTGGATAAGGAATTGCTCAGGCAGCGTTATGAAAATTCAGACAGAGTGGAGCTGTATATCAACTCGCCCCATATGGCCAGACTGTTGGGGGATGCGGATTATGCGGTCACTGCGGGTGGAACCACGTTGTATGAGGTCTGTGCAGTGGGTGTGGCGTCCTCCAGCTTTTCCATTGCAGATAATCAGATGGAAATTGCCAAGTCCTTTGATGAAAAAGGGCTGGTTTCCTATGCGGGAGATTTTCGGATTGCACCTAAAGAGGTCATGGAGAATATATTGCGGCATATGAAAAACGCCAAATCAGAGGAGTATCGCAGGGAGAAGGCTACGCTTTTAAAACGGATTGTGGACGGTAAGGGGGCCCGCCGAATTGCACAGGCACTGATAGAGATAGGGGAAGAGTGAGGAACGACATGAAGGAACGGATTTATGTTTGCCATACCTTTTATCATATATATGTAACTTTTTTAAAGGAGATGAATCTTCCTGACGAAAGAAGGGGGAGGGCCACGCTTGTTATTAGCCATATGTCCACGGATTTTGGGGATTTTCCTGAGACAATACGCCGGAGCGGTTTTTTTGAAGAGGTGTTAGACTTTGATGAGAAGCATGAAAAATGCTTTCCTGAGCTGGCCAAATATAGATATAAGGAAAGCAATTTTGTAAAAAGTATATGGAACAGAATTGCTTTTACTAAAAAGCTTGCAAGGCTTCAGGCACCTTATGTGCCGGTGGATTTTAAGTTATATAAGGATATTTATGTATTTTGTGATTCCGACCCCATCGGATATTATCTGAACTGGCGCAGAATTCCTTATCATGCGGTGGAGGATGGACTGGATTGTCTGCGGAACGGTGATTTGGCCCATTTAGATAATCTCAATCACTTTAAGGTAAAGGCATTTTTATCACAGAAGTGTAATCTGATTTTTATCCAGAATGGCTACAGTAAGTACTGTTTGGATATGGAAGTGAATGATATTTCTGCCATTACCATTCCTTTTGAGAAGTATGTGGAAGTGCCCAGAAGAAGGCTGGTGGAAAAGCTTTCTGCCCGGGACAAGGAGCTTCTTCTGGAAGTATTTGTGCCGGACATAGAAAAGCTTAAGACAGCACTTAAGGATGACGATGTGAAGACAGCGCTGATACTGACGGAGCCTCTTTGTACGTTGGAGGTGAGGAAAAAAATCTTTCAGGACATTGTGGCCATGTATGAGAAGGAGTATATGCTTATCTTTAAGCCTCATCCCAGAGACGAGCTGGATTATCGAAAAGAATTTCCCGGATACGCCATTATCGACAAGACAGTACCCATGGAGATGTTCAATTTCATGGAGGGGTGTCAGATGGATTTGGTGGTTGGTGTATTTACAGAGCTTGGTGCACTGGATTTTGCAAAAGAAAAGATTCGCCTGGGCGCAGATTTTATGGATGCGTATGAGGCACCGGAAATACATCGTTTTCCGGATTTGACCAAGTGTAAGTTTTAGGAGGGGGATACCTATGAGGCTGAGTGTGATTGTGCCGGTGTACAATATGGCAGCGGGCGGAAAATTAGAATATTGTCTGGATTCACTGCTGAGCCAGACGCTTTCCGATTATGAGGTAATCGCAGTGAATGATGCTTCCACGGATAATTCACTGGAAATTCTAAAGCAGTATCAGAGTCGTTACCCGGAGCGATTGGTGGTGCATTCCCTGAAGGAAAACCATAGGCAGGGAGGAGCGAAAAATGCAGGGCTTGCCCTTAGTAGGGGCGAATTCATCGGTTTTGTGGACAGTGATGACTGGGTGACGGCGGACTGCTTTGAAAGGCTTTTAAAGAGAGCTGAGGAAGAGGGAGCAGATGTGGTAGCCTGTGATTTCTGCTATGTGTACGAGCATACCATGAAGCCCACGGAGAGAGTGGCATGTAATCTTCCGGAGCAGATTGGAGAGCTGACCCATGAAAAAAGGGTGTCCCTATTTTTGCATCCCGGGGCGTTAGTAACCAAGATTTATCGGAGGGAGCTGTTTTTCGATGAACCCTTTGCTTTTCCGGAGCATATGTTTTTTGAAGATAATGCTACAGGAGTGGAGCTTTTGCGCCGGGCAAAGCATTTTGCTTATATCCCGGAGCCCATGTACTTTTATTTACAGCATAGTGCTTCCACGGTGCATGTAATTAATATGGAACGAAGCAGGGACAGGCTGGAGGCCATGCGGATTATGTATCGCTATGCCCTTGATAACGGATATCTGGAAGAGTTTCACAAGGAGCTGGAGTACAAGTTTACCAATCTGTTTTATCAGAATACGCTTTTTTCTTATATGCAGGGGTCAAAGCGGACTAATTTAAAATTTGTTTATGAAATGGGAAAGGAAATGAGGGAGTATTTTCCCGGGTTTCAGGAGAATCCCTATTATGTGCAGCAGGTACATCCGGAGGAAAAGAAGCTGATGAAAATGCAGCAGAAATCAACTCTTTTCTTTGTGCTGTATTATAGGGCATTATATTTTTATCGGAATTTCAGAAAGAAAATACAAAAATAGCGAAAAGGAGCCAGAGAAATGATTTTATCAGGTCATCAGCCCAATTACTGGCCTTATCCGGGCTTAATTGGAAAAATTATGTTATCAGATAGCTTTGTCTATGTCACCAAGGTACAGTTTGAGAAGAAGAGCTGGCAGAAGCGAAACAGAATTCGCACCAAGGAAGGCTGGAATTATCTGCAGGTGCCGGTTATTACCAAAGGCAAATTCGACCAGAATATATGTGATGTGGAGATTGATAATTCTACGGATTGGCGGGAAAAAACCCAGAAGACCATTCAGCTTTTGTATGGAAAAGCGCCATATTATAAGGATTATGAGGAGTTTATCAAGGATACCTACAGCAGGGAGTGGACACACCTGTCCGACTTGAATATCCATATTATGAATTTTCTTCTGGAGCATCTGGGAGCGGAGACCAAGATTTATTATGATAAGGATTATGAATTTGAAGGTGCTAAGACGGCCATGCTGGTAGATATGTGTAAGAAGATTGGATGCGATACCTATCTGTCCAATTTGGGCAGCTCTGCCTATGTGCAGATACCTGCGTTTACGGAGGCCGGACTTCACCATCAATACATTAATTATAATGGGGTTACTTACAGGCAGCAGTTTGGGGGCTTTGAGCCGGGATTATCCATTCTGGATATGCTGATGAATTGCGGAAGAGACAGAACACGTGAGATTCTGCTGGAACGTTCAAATTATGATTTCAGCGAATTGGATAAAAATCTGGAAGAAGAGTAATAAAGGCTGAGATTGGCAGAAGAAGTCAATCTCAGCTTTTTTGATGGGAAATACGGCAGTTTATATTTATTTAATTTGAATAATGCTGGTCGTTCATGTATAATATTTTGCATGGGTTTTTTGAGGGAAGTATTTGGACAGAAGAATAAGGAAATACAGAAAGAGATGTCGGATACATGGGAAGATATTATTTTTTGATTGTAAGAAAGTTTTTTTGGTTTGTCGGAGCTATTATAAAGATGCACAGATTGGCCAAGGCAGAAGGGCGAACCGAAGAGAACACATATGAGTATTTAAGGATGGTAGTGGAGGTCATGAAAAATGCCAGTTATGTGCGGACCGAGGTGCATGGACTGGAAAACCTGCCCAAAGAGGGTGGCTATGTAATGTACCCCAATCATCAGGGAAAATACGATGCCTACAGTATTGTGGCAGTACATGAGAAGCCTTGTACCGTAGTAATGGACAAGGCCAAGTCCTATGACCTTTTTATCAATCAGGTGATTGATTTGGTAAAGGGTAAGAGACTGGATAAGGAAGATGTAAGGCAATCCCTGGGGATTATCATGGAAGTGACCAAGGAAGTGGAGCAGGGACGACGTTATATTTTATTCCCGGAAGGGGAGTATGATAAGGAGAAGAAGAACTCTCTTCGGGAGTTCAAGGCCGGATGCTTTAAGGCATCCTTAAAGTCGAAAACGCCGGTGGTACCTGTGGTATTGATTGATTCTTATAGGGCATGGAATTCTTCCTGCTTTGGCTGGGTAACCACCCATGTGTATTTTTTAGAGCCCATCCTTTACCAGGAGTATAAGGATATGAAAACAAAGCAGATTGCAGAGCTTGTGCGTGAAAGAATACAGGAAAAGATTAATGAGGTAAGTTTATAAAATGAAAAGCGTTTGTTCTCACAAAAGGAAAACAAACGCTTTTTGTTATTACTTCACATCATTTTTACTTGGCAATCCGGCTTCAAAATCCAGAGCATTCTGCAGTGTGGTACAAGCGATAGCCTCCAATGCTTCCCGGGTGAAGAAGCCCTGATGGGAGGTAATCATCACATTGGGGAAGGAAAGAAGTCGGGCAGTAACGGAGGTCTCTAGGATTTCCTCAGAGCGGTCCTCGAATACGTTATTTGTTTCTTCCTCATATACATCCAGACCTACGCCGGCAAACTTCTTTAAACGGATACCCTCTATAAGGTCATCTGTTTTGACCAGACCACCCCGGGAGGTATTTACCAGAATCACACCATCCTTCATTTTGCGGATAGAATCAATATTAATCAAGTGCTTGGTGTCATCTAAAAGAGGGCAGTGAAGAGAAATCAGGTCGCTTTCTGCCAGTATCTCATCCAGAGATTTGTAGGTTACAAAGTCTTTCAATGCCGGATTCTCATATACATCATATGCGATAACCTTCATACCAAAGCCATGGCAGATACGGCACATGGCAGCACCGATTTTACCGGTTCCGATGATGCCGGCAGTTTTCTGATAGAAGTTAAAGCCCATGAGACCGCTTAAGCTGAAATCATTCTCGCGTACCTTGTTGTAGGCCTTGTGAAGTCTGCGGTTGCAGGCAAGGGCAAGTGCCATGGCATGCTCTGCGACAGCCTCCGGTGAATAGCCGGGTACGCATAGAACTCGTATGTTTAATTCCTTTGCCTTTTCTAAGTCCACATTGTTATAACCGGCACAACGCATCAGTACAGCCCCCACCTTATTCTGGTGCAGAGTGATAAGAGTTGCTGCGCTGACATCGGAGCTTACGAAGGCACATACAGCATCAAAGCCTTCAGCCAAAGAAGCGGTAAGAGGGTCTAAGTCAGACTTAATGTATTCAATTTCAATTCCGGGAAAGCCCTGCAGTGCATCTGCAAAGGATTCTTTATCATAGTTTTTGGCATCATAAAAGAGTATTCTCATTAGATAATTCCTCCATCAACATATTATGTGTTATTATATGCGTATACGTTATTTTTATCATGAAGAAAGAGGGATTGCAAGCAGACGATGGCAAAAGGTAAATTTTGGTGCAGATTAAAACTGTCTGGAAAAGCTCTTTGCATGGCTTGCTGGGGAAGGAAGTAATAAAAGCTGGCATGATGCCAGCTTTTATTATTATAGCTTCTATAATTTAAATACAGAAATCTGGTCATCCAGTTTCTTTGCAATCTCATTGAGGTACTTGGTCTTTTCTGCGATTTCTGAAACGATACCGGTGATGGTTGTCATGGATGCGGAGGTCTCTTCGGTAGAAGCGGCATTTTCCTCTGCGATGGCAGTAAGGTTATTTACCACATCTACTACATTGATTCTTGCCTTGTCCATCTCCTGGGTTTTTCCGGCGATAACCAACATGCCTTCCATAGCACCGCCCACACCAGTCTGAATATCCACGAAAGCCTGATTGGTGGACTGGATGCACTGGTTCTGTTTGCCCAGAATTTCTTTTACCTGTCCCATGGTGGTAACTGCTTTTTCAGAATCAAGGAGGAGTTCTCCGATGATATCATCAATTTTCTTTGCAGATTCTGTGGACTGGTCGGCAAGCTTCTGGATTTCGGAAGCAACTACTGCAAAGCCTCGTCCCTGTTCACCGGCTCTGGCGGCTTCGATGGAAGCATTTAAGGATAATAGGTTGGTCTGGCTTGCAATTTCTGCAATCAGCCTGGTTGCCTCACTAATTTTTAAGGCGGATTCATTTGTGGTTTCTGTCTGTTTTGCAATGACATCAATGTATTCATTGGATTTATGGCTGATGTCCTGAAGCTGGGTAAGGATTTCCTTGGCGTTATTGTTCGCATCCTCTACCTGTTTTGCAGAAGCCATCAAATCATTTACCTTGTTGCTGGCATCCTGTACCATGTCTCCTATATAAATAACATTTTCGGATGCAGTCTGGGTTTCGGAAGCCTGTCCGGTAGCACCTCTGGCGATATCCATAACAGCATCCTCTACCTGCTCCATGGAAGAACAGGTACGGTCAGCACCTGCATATAATTCATCCGCAGCCTCTGCCAAAGCAGTGCTTTCGGTACGAATGGCGAGAACAACATCCTTGAGTTCGGAACGAAGCGTTGCAAAGGCTCTGGACATCTGACCGATTTCATCCTTACGCTTGCTGAGCTTTTCCTGCTCTTCACTCCTGGTAAAGTCCATGTGGGCTACCTTATCCGTCAGCTCCTGCATCTTCAGAATGGGATTGGTGACGGAGAGGGAAACGTAAACAGTTGCCAGAACCGCACATACCACAAATGCAACAATTAAACCGATAATGCCTTGTTCATTAATGTTATCTACCGGTGCGAAAATTTCATCCTCATCCGCAGTTACCACTAAGATAAAATCGGCGGAGCTGTTTACATAGTATGCAGCGTATTTCATGACGCCTTTGTATAAGTATGTCACTACCTTATTTTCTACGGTTTTTCCTGCTTGTAAGTCTGCGGTGACGCCCTTTACCACTTCATTCTCTACGGACTGACCGATTTTGGCTGAATCTGGATGATAGAGCATGGTACCATCGGGTGCAACAACATATACATAGCTGGAGGTGATGTCCTGAAGACCCACATCCGATAATTTCGCAGAAAGATTAGCAGAGTCCAGTGTCTGTTCCACACCCAGGGTGGCGATTTCATCCTCTAAAACCGTACCATATGCGGAAGACAGATCATATAAGTAGTTCTGTGACATGGTAGAAAGCTCATCCTTTACATTGGGTGAGTAGGTCATTATCATCATAATTCCGGTTGCGATGATAGCAAGTGCAACCAGCACATTTAGCTTTATCCTTATCGAATGGAATAAGCTGGTTTTGTTTTTCTTTTTCATAGTTTCTCTCCTGTAAGCTGCATTATTCGTTGCAAAGATATATTATAAGCATATTCTAGTACTTTTGGACTGCGTTTTCAATATGTTGTCTGAATATTTCCTTCAAAATTCATTATTGTAGATTGACATAGCTGTTTATTGATGATAAACTAAAGGCAGTTTATTGGGAGTAAACAGGAGGTGTTGTCATGGAAGAGATAAAGTTAGGTGTTGTGGAAGGTCATTTTGCGGACATTGTCTGGGCAAATGAGCCTATCGGTTCCCGGGAATTATCCCAAATATGTGAGAAGGAGCTGAATTGGAAGCGTCCCACGACTTATACAGTGCTGCGTAAGCTGTGTGAAAGAGGATTGTTTCAGAATGTGGATGGTATTGTCAGCTCCGTGATATCCAAGGCGGATTTTCATGCGATGCAGAGTGAGAAATTTGTGGAAGATACCTTTCAGGGCTCGCTTCCCGCTTTTATCAGTGCGTTTGCCACAAGGAAGGCATTGACGAAGGAGGAAATTAACCAAATCCGCCAGATGATTGATTCTTATGAGGAGGAGTGAGGATGGAAGGGATTTTTTTGAAGCTTCTTAACATGAGTATCTCCGCAGGCTGGGTGATTCTGGCGGTGATACTTTTTAGAGTGCTGCTCAAGAATGCGCCCAAGTGGATACGCTGTCTGCTGTGGGGAATTGTGGCTGTGCGGCTCATATGTCCTTTTTCTGTGGAGAGTGTATTAAGTCTGATACCAAGTGCAGAGACCATCCCGGAGGAAATTCTACTGGCAAAGAATCCGGAGATAGACAGTGGTGTGAGGCTGGTAAACCAGGTGGTGAATCCGGTACTTTCCGGTAGCCTTTCACCGAATCAGGGGGACAGTGTGAATCCCCTGCAGGTGGCGACGCTTGTAGGGGCAGCTCTGTGGATTGTGGGCATGGCAGCTATGGTTTTGTACGCCCTTATCAGCTATATACGCCTGCGCAGAAAGGTCGCCGTGTCCATGTGTGTGGCGGAGAATATTTATATCTGCGATTATATCGATACGCCTTTTATTCTGGGAATAATAAGGCCCAGAATTTACCTTCCCTCTACCTTAAAGGAGGAGAGGGTTCCCTATGTGATATCCCATGAGCGGGCACATTTAAAGAGACGCGACCATTTCTGGAAGCCGCTGGGCTATCTGCTCCTAATGGTATATTGGTTTCAACCGCTGGTGTGGGTGGCCTATGTGCTTCTTTGCAGGGATATTGAGCTGGCCTGTGATGAGCGGGTGATTAAGGAGCTGGGAGAGGCGGAGAAGAAGTCCTATTCCGATGCTCTTCTTGAGTGCAGCGTGCCAAGAAAAT
>CAZOSU010000002.1:13186-32150 GCA_964582515.1 uncultured Acetatifactor sp.
TTGTAGCATGTCCGCTGGCTTTTGGGGAGGTGGGTGTAAAGGAGCGCGTAAAGACGGTTCTTCATTACAAGCGCCCCGGCTTTTGGATAATGCTGGCGGCGGTGGCGGCCTGTCTGGTAACCGCGGTATGCTTTTTGACAAATCCCAAGGAAAAGCTTCTGTATGGGCCTGAGCCCCTTGGTCACACTTATCGGATAGAGGCGGCTGCTTACGTCTATGGCAAGGAACTGATTTACAGTGTGGTTCGCCCCATCGATTATGCAAGGTATTGCTTTACTGCGGATTATATTATGCTTGCCCAGAGGGGAATGGGGCTGGATGATGGTAATACGGACTGGGTGCAGCTGGGAGCAGCCAGGGAAATAACTCTTACCGAAGATAATTTCGATGCCTATTTCAAGGACTGGGATGGAATGAAGGGGATGCCCATGGATTTTTCCGCCAAGGAATATCGTAAAGAAAATGTCTCCGCATGGCAGGTCCTTCGGGAGGAGGGAGAGCTAAGCTATTATCTTCTGCAGCAGAAAAATGGGGACGTGTACCTTGTGCTCTGGTATTTTGACAGCGAAGATGAGGAGGACTCCTATGTGCGCTGGATGTTTCAGATGGATAGAACGGACTATGTAACCTGTAACCTGAAAAGCCCGGGAAAGAACAGCTTTTTTGAGTTAAGCTGGTATCCGGAGAGTAAAACGGACTATGATTACGAGGATGTGCAGGTAATCGATGCGCCAGAGCGGGGACGGCTGGAATTTGCCGTGGATGGAAGCCCCGGGGAGCTGTCCGTAAAAGAAGAATTTTATGACAGCCGGGGGAGCCTGGTGAAAACCGGTACCTACACGCTGGTGGAAAATATGGAGGGGGTGTATGCTCTTGACGTATCTGAGACCGAAGGGGGACAGGAGACCTATGCGATGTACTATGTCACATATCGGGGGGGTAAATATGTATGTAAGCTGGATTTAACACCCGGACAAATCCTGCTATCCACTTCCGAGAGTGATGAACCGGAAAACCCGGCAGTGGAGGTGTCCGCGGAGAAGAATTCTGTGGAAGAGGATTCTTTGGAGGCGGCCATCCATGATGCCATCCTTGGAACGGATAGGGAACGAACCGTGGAAGGTGTCCGGCTTTTATGTGAAAGCCATGTGATTTTGGGAACGGAGACTCTTTGCGCAGTTCCTAAGGCGGATGGCACCGGTGGTGGAGAATTTTTGACTGTCTACGCCATGGTTCTGAAGCAGGACTATGTTTTTGGAAGTCCTAACGGAGAAATTATTGATGATGGTGGAAGTCATATTCCCACGGCAATTACCTTCAAGGTAGAGGGGGACGAATACCTCTTGGAAGAATACTGGCTGCCGGAGGATGGCAGCTACTATGAGCCCACCATTCGGGAAAAATTTCCGGATGATATAGAGGAAGAGGCTCTGGATACCCAGAAATACATTTATGCACAGAAGCAGGACTGTTATCAGCAGGCGATAGCCTTTGCAGGTACGGATACGGAGGCGGTAATCAAGAACCTGATGGAAGAGATTCTGTCCTCGCCCAAGTCTGCAAGTGATGTGCAGAGTTACATCAGTGCCCATTATCTTGAATACCGGGAGCTGATTTACTATGGAATGTCCACACTTGTATATTGCAGGGACCGTTTTGAAGAAGGCGTGCAGACAGATTTGGAAGGGGCACTTATGGCGGCAGTTACCCAGGATATTGCGGAGACCTACGGTTGGCAGCAGAGCTATGGAAATATGTACGAAAATGCCCAGCAGTGGTATGATAGTTATGGAAGGGAAGGTATTTTCGTTCCCCTGGGACTGGTAGAAAAAAGTACCGAGAAGGACTGGGGAATTGCCCTGACCGTGGATGCTGTGATGGGGGATGGTCTGGAGCTGACAATACATCAGTCCGGTGGCTCATACACGGGAACGCTGCAATATGGTTCTGAGTATAAAGTGATGATGTGGCAGGATGGCGTATGGAAACCATTACCTTATATTCAGGATAATCTAGCCTGGACGCTCCAGGCATACACTGTGCCCATAGAGGACAGTGTTTCCTACGAGATAAACTGGAACTGGTGCTATGGAACCCTGTCTGCCGGTAAGTACCGTCTGGTAAAAGAATTCATGGACTTTCGTGGTACGGCAAACTATGATGAAGAAGAATACTATGTAGACTTTGAAATTAAAGAATAGTAATTTTTGAATTTATAAAATAAAAATAACCTCTTCATACGTCTAACTAATGAAAGGAGGTGGAGAGCCTGTGAATAATGAGGAATATGCAAAAAGGATTGAAGAAATCCGCGACAGATTATATAAAACTGCATTTTTGTATCTGGGAAGTCAGTCTCTGGCGTTGGATGTAGTGGATGAAGCGGTGTATAAGGGACTTTGCAATCATAAAAAGCTTCGTCAGCCGGAATACTTCACTACATGGATGACGAGGATTTTGATAAATGAGTGCCATAACGAGCACCGCAGACAGATGCGCCTTAGACCATTGGATGAGCTGACGGAGCTGGTGACGGAGGATTACGATACGTTACCCTTAAAGGAAGCAATCCGCAGATTACCGGGGGACTTGAAGGATGTCATCATTCTCAGATACTTTACAGGCTACACATTGGCGGAAACTGCCCAGGCGCTGAAGATTCCCCGGGGAACGGCAGCGACCAGGCAGCGCAAGGCGTTGCAGCTTTTGAAGCTAGAGTTTGAAGAGGAGGTGTCATCATGAATCGGCAGGATGAATTGCTGGAATTGTTAAAGGAATTGGAGGAGCCTGTGGAGGGCCTGGAAGGGACGCTTACCCGGGCAAAGAGGCGGAGAATAAAGAAGCGTCGTATGATGGGAAGCTTTGCCACTGTGGCAGCAGTGTTGGTTCTTTTTGTAGGATTGGTAAATTTCAGCACTCCCGTAGCCTATGCCTGCTCTAAGATACCCATTATCAAAGAACTGGCAGAAGCAGTGACCTTTTCCCGCTCCTTAAGTGATGCACTGGATAATGAGTATGTGCAGCCCATGAATCTGCACAAGGAGGATGGCGGTGTCACTGCCACCGTGGAATACCTGATAGTGGATCAGAAGCAGGTGAATGTGTTCTTTCGGCTGGATTCGGAGTATTATAAGGGGTTGTCCACGGACCCGGAGGTGAGAGCCGCAGACGGTATGAGTCCTATGCCTTGTGCATATAGCATCAGTGAATTTGGTGTGGAAAATGGGGAATTGCGATGCCTGACCATTGATTTTGTGGATGAGGATGTGCCGGAAGCACTCAGAATAGTGATGGATATTCGTGATACGGGTGACCCGCTGGCAGTGGATGCACCTGCTGCACCGGAGAGTGTAACAAACAGTATGTTTGCTGAGCATGAGGAGATGGTGGAGTATGTGGCATACTTTGAATTTCTCATAGAATTTGATCCTACCTTTACTGCCCAGGCAAGGGTATTTGATATTGGTGAGACTGTTATCATGGGTGGGCAGAAGATTACCATTACCAACATGGAAGTATACCCTACCCATCTAAGGGTAAATATCGCAGAGGACGAGGAAAATACCGCATGGCTGAAATCCCTGTTTTTCTATGTGGAGACTGACTGGGGGATGAAGTTCGAAACCATTTATAACGGTATCAGTGCTACCGGGGCAGGGGATAGTAAGTCCATGGTGTCTTTCCGTGCGGACAGCTCTTATTTCTATGAGGCAAAGCATCTGAAAATCGTGATTACCGGAGCGGAGCTGTTAAATAAGGATATGGAGAAGGTATATGTGAACCTGCGTACCGGGGAGGCAGAAAGCTTACCGGAGAATGTAAGATTAGTGTCTGCGGATAAGCAATCTGAGGGCTGGATAGTAAGCATGGAGGCGGACTATCGCAAGGAAAATCATATGCATCAGCTTTTTTCCAATGTGTTTTATGGTGAAAATGGGGAGAAATATGAGATAAGCTGCTGGTCTACTACCATGGGTGATGCAAATGAAGAGGGTAAAATCACTACCTTCGTGCAGGAATTCCCATTAAAGGGCTATCAGGAGGATGAGGTATGGCTCTGTCCTCACTATTCCCATGTATGGAGCGCAGAAGAGCCACTGGAAATTGTGGTACAGTAAATTTAAAAAATATGTAATACTCCCTTTCTTTTTGCGACTTAGACAAAGAAGCACATGAAACCAATGAGGAAGGATGGAAGAAATTGGAAGACAGGCAGATAATTGAACTTTATTTTCAGCGGGATGAGCGTGCCATTGCTGAAACATCAGAAAAGTATGGTGGCTTTTGTACCCATATTGCCATGAATATCTTAAGTGTGAAGGAGGATGCGGAGGAGTGTGTCAGTGATACATACTTTTCTGCATGGAAGCAGATACCCCCTACAGTACCGGAGGTATTTAAGGCTTTTTTAGGGCGCATCACCAGGAATCTGTCCATCAGTAAGTTTCGCGCCCTGCGGGCCAAGAAACGCTTTAACGGCTTGGAAGTGATGCTTTCGGAGCTGGAAGACTGTATTCCTGCCACGGAAAATGTGGAGCAGCTGGTGGAGGCAAAGCAGCTATCGGAGTATATCAGTGAATGGCTGGAGGGATTGCCCGAGGAGGATTGTGCCCTCTTTGTGCGCAGATACTGGTATGGGGAAGAGGTACAAGTCCTGGCCGGCAGGTGTGGAATCACCGCCGGACATATGGCACAGAAGATGCTCCGTCTGCGAAAAGGTCTGAAAGTCTTCCTGGAGAAGAAGGGGGTGGTATTATGAGTGAGAAAGCGGAAAAGCTGTATGATGGCATCACCGGCATTGCCGATTCTATCATAGAGAGGGCAGAAACATATGTATTTCGGAGAAAACGTGGTCATTATGGAAGCCTTGCCATGTGGGGAACCATGGCGGCCTGTGCCTGCCTGATTGTGATGATAACTCTTCCGAGGCTGGCCGGTGGCGGTAGCAGTAGTGACCGTAGCAATGAAGCTATGAGTTTTGAGGGACTTACAGAAGCTGAGAATGCCGAAACGACAGGAACAGCGGAGGCTCCGGAGCAGATGTTTACGGATACAGAAAGCACGAAGGATTCCTTGGCTGATGGTTCTATGCCGGAAAACAGTATGATATCAGAATTGGAGATGCTTTTGCCGGAGCAGATTCTTCCGGGCTATGAAGTGTCAGAGGAGGTTGCTATATATGAGAAGGTTGTATTACAGGCAAAGTATTACAACGAAGAGCTTTCCGATGAAATGCTCATTCGAATTGCCCATAGGGACTGGCTTGCAGAGGAATTGGGTGAGGTGGAGACGGAAGTGATTTTCTACATGGAGAAGCCGGAAAAGATGGCATCTTACATTTATATTGCAAGCGGAGATTACATCGTGGAATATTCCTTTAGCAGCAGAGACATAGCTGCCATAGAAGAATTTTATGAGATGGTTTATTCCGCACCCTGTTTTGAAAAGTAAAATAGGAAGAAGAGACTTATCAACAAGAAGATAGGTCTCTTTTTATATACAAATTGTTGTTGCCAACAAAGATAGAAGTGATATAATACTTTACAAGTGGTTTTGAATACTAGATGTCGCGACAGAAACGAAATGGAGGAAGTATGGAACGCATAGCAATTATAGCAGACAGTACGTGTGATTTATCAAAGGAGCTTTTGGATAGGTATGGTATAAAGACATTTCCTCTCCATATCCATCTGGGAGAGGAGGAATATCTGGATGGGATAAATATCTCGCCGGAGGAATTGTACTTATGGTCCGATGCAAATAAAGCCACACCAAAGACATCTACCGTATCCCCGGGAGAGGCGCAGACAGTGCTGAAGGAAGCGCTTGAGCGGGCAGATAAGGTGATTTGTTTCTGTATTTCAGAGGAAATGTCTGCCTGTGCGCAGGTGATGCGTCTTGCAATGCAGGAGCTGGAGGCAGAAGATAAAGTGTTTATTGTAAACTCAGCCAGTCTGTCCACCGGAATCGGCTTGCAGGTTATTGAAGCAGCAGTGATGGCAGAGCAGGGTGTCCCTGCAAAAGTGATTGTAGATAAGATTCAGGATTTGCAGCCCCGGGTGCGTGCCAGCTTTGTGGTGGACACTCTGACATACCTTCATCGCGGCGGACGCTGTAGCGGCCTGGCGGCGATGGCGGGTGGAACCTTTAAGCTTCATCCCTACATTGGTGTGATGGATGGCAGAATGAAGCCGGGCAAAAAGTATCGTGGCAAGATGGAGGCTGTTATCCGTGATTATGTGAAGGATCTTACGCCGGAGCTATTGGGAGCGCATAAAGAAAGGGTGTTTATTACCCACTCCGGATGTTCGCAGGAGATTCTGGATGGCGTAAGAAGTCAGCTGGAGGAATTAAATTATTTTGAGGAAATCCATACCACCAGAGCGGGAAGCTCCATATCCAGTCACTGTGGTCCGGGTACACTGGGGGTACTCTTTATCGCCGGGGAAGAAAAATAGGCGCTTAAAAGGGCTGTCGTTTAACGGCAGCCCTTTTAAGCTATTTTTTAAAATACACTTCATAATCAAAACTCTTCACAAATTCCCGAAATTGCTCCAGTGTATCTGCATAATTTTCTTTAGTAACCACATTTTCCCCATTACACAGCTTTCGGGTGATTTCGTCAGTAACTGCCTTTGAAAAATGTGTGGTATCAGTGTAATTGTTTAAATCACAAATCCATTCCTCTTCATTCTGGAAATAGTGTATATCTACATTGGCGTACCCACTGAAAAATTCTGTAGTATAAATCATGCCATCGATTTTCGTATCCACATCCTTCGTGGCCAGACTGCTATGCCAGTACAGCATGCTGTATGGTGGGAAAAAAATGTGAAATTCGGTATCTGGCATGGATTCGATATAGGGCAAAATGCAGGACTTCAGATTCTCCTCAAGATTTTCCAGTGTGTACCTGCCGGAAGGCGTTTTAGTTTCCGGTGCGGTGTAATTACTTAATACATGCCGGGCATCATAGGTCATATCCTTCCAGTGCCAGTACATTTCGTTTACGGGAGTACTTTCTTTTCCCAGGTAACTCTTTAGTACATAAGTGAGAAGAACATCCTTGTTTAGTAAGTATTTCAGGTCGTTGAATGGATTCTTGTCATACAAATGCTCCGGGTAGGTATAGGAAAGAGTACCGGGCGTGTACATATAGTTGGTAATATCAATACATAGAAATATATGGGAAACAGAGTCCTTTTCTTCAGTGACAATGTCCATAATTCGGCGAATGTCCTCCGGGTGGGCAGCATTGTAGGACAGCTTAATCATATTGGTACCCAGCGCTTCGTCGAAGAGCAGTGTGTCAAAGTTGGTGGTCATGGAGGAGCCAAGCATCAGACTGTCATAATCAAAGTGTCTGGCAATGCCGGGATTTTGCTCCAGCTGGTTGTCAATGGTGTAATACCAGCCATCAAGGGGCTTATGGTATACAAAGAATGGGTCGATGACGACGACAACGGAGCAAATCAGTAAAATGCATACCAGAGACGTAATAATCAGGATGGATAATTGTTGTTTTACTTTTTTCATTTTGTAATTCCTTAAAAATTAAAGTATAAAAAGGTGCTGACATTGGACAGAGACAGAAGGCTCCACATAAATAAGACAACCAGAAAAAGGGTGTTGATAGTGTGCATTTTGATACTTTTTTCAGTCTCATAAATATTTTTTGTCCCCCACGTCAGGACGGCAGTGATGGCTAAAAGGACAGCTAACTGCCATTGCGTATTTTGTGTCAGTGAATCCAGATTGAGAAATTTCAGCAAATAGGAAAACTCACTAAAGCATACCAGGGAGGAAATCTCCGGCATAATGCGCAGACCGTCAAATTTTGTAAGGTTCTTAAGCAGGGACAGAGCCTGTGAAAGGCTGTCTGCCCGGAAGATGGAAAAGGCTATTGCTACAAAAGAAAAGCAGCCGATTATGCTGAGGAACTGAATACATTTACCTAACGCATGGTTTTTGATGGGAGGCAAAGAATAGTGTTCCTTCAGCTTCCACCAGATTCTGGTAAGTACCTGCATAATGGCATGAAGAAGTCCCCATACGATAAAGGTCCAGCCTGCGCCGTGCCAGATGCCACTGGTAAAGAACACTACAAATATATTCAATAGTCCTCTTGCAAAGCCCCTGCGATTACCACCCAGCGGAATGTATACATATCTGGTGAAGAAGCGTCCCAGGGTAATGTGCCAGCGCTTCCAGAATTCCACAAGATTTTTGGATTTGTAAGGAGAGTCAAAATTCAGAGGAATCCGGATGTTAAAGAAATACCCAAGTCCCCGTGCCATATCACAGTAGCCGCTGAAATCGTAGTAGAGCTGTAAGGAGTACATGAGGATAATCAGTGCAGTATTAAATCCGTCCATTAAGGAATGGTATTGGTATCCCCAGTTCACCGCCCTTCCCAGTGTATCGGCGATAAGAACCTTCTTGGCTAAGCCAAAAATAAAGGCTCTTGCCCCCAGATACAGGTTTTCAGGATTGATTTTACGCCCTGCGGTATTCTCAAACTGGGGGAGCATTTCATCATGGTCAACGATGGGACCGGCCACCAATTGTGGAAAGAAGGAAACGAAGAGAGAATAGGAGACAAGGTTTTGTCTGGGAACAACACCCTTATAGCTGTCCAGAATAAAGCCCACCTGCTGGAAGGTGAAAAAGCTGATACCAAGGGGCAGGGCAATCTGGGAAAAGGTGATGCTCTTTCCGGTGATACTGCCCAAGATTTCCAATGTGAAATTAAAGTATTTAAAATAAAACAAAATACCCAGATTGGCAAGAATGCCCAGAAGTACAATGCCTTTCTTATATTTTCTGTGCAGGGGTGAAGCAGAGAGCAATAGTAAGTGCACCATATAGTTAAGAAGAATACTGCTGAGAATAATCCATACATAGCTGACGTTGTTGTAACCATAGAAAATGATAGACATAATTGTCAAAAACAGGTTGGCAAGTCTATATTTTTCAAAATGGTTCAAAAGATAATAACCGCTAAAGGCGATGGGTAAAAAGTAAAAAATAAATGTATAGGAATTAAATAACATCTTTCGTCCTCACTGATAGTTCTTAGGTGTTCGTTCCGCAAATTACTGCACAATATCTATATATTCCATTCGAACGATTTCATAATCCAGTACAATCCCTTCACCTTCCTTACCGCCTATCAGCTCATAGAGCTCTCCTACGGCAGTTTCAGCCAGGCGGGCAAAATTCTGCTTTACGGTATTCATCTGCTTACCGGCATAAGCCATAAGGGTGATGCCGTCAAAGCCACAGACCGGGCGGAAAATGTCCATGTCCATACAGGCGCGCATGGCACCGATGGCCATCAGGTCGGAAGCGCAGACAATCATATCTACCTTTTCGCCGTACAGCAGAGTGATTTCCCGGGCTTTTTTTTCAGAAAAATCCCCCTTTTGTATGGTTACCTTCATTTTGTAATCCATGGCAAACTGCTGAATGCCCTTCTGGCGCTGGGGGGTGACATAACCGTTATCCTTTCCTGCGATGTAGAGAATTCTGGTGTATGGAATGGTGTCCAGCTCCATGGTTTTTTTCGCAACCTCATACTGAGCCCTTGCCTGGTCAATCCATACATAGGAGGTACTGGCATTGGTAATGGGCACATCAATTAACACCATCTTAAAAATCTGCTTCCTTACAAGCTTAAGGATGGTGGTATCGTCCTTGGAAAGTCCGCACACGATAATACCGGTAATGGACTGGGAACGGAAATAAGTAACCATTTCATCCACGGTTTTACCCTGCAGCATGGAGAAAAAGACTGTGACAACATCCAGCCCCAGCTCTCTGGCCTTGCCCAGTGCGCCCAGCATATATTGCAGACTGATTTCATCTGCGGTCTGGGCGGTATCGTTAAGGTTGATGAGCAGTGCGATACGCCCTGCCTGCTTGGAAGAAAGTGCAGCCGCAACAGCGTTAGGGACAAAATTTAATTCCTGAATGGAAGCATTGACCTTTGCCCTTGTTTCCTCACTGATATTGGGATAATTATTCAAAACCTTGGATACGGTGGATATTGCCACACCGGCATGCTTTGCCACGTCCTTAATCGATGCCATAGCTGACTCCTTTAGTAAAAACGTTTTCTTTTGATTGTTTATAGGATACCAAATTTAGAAGAACTTGTCTATTGGATTTGGGGGTGTTATTATAGAGAGTAATTAGAAAAAAATGGAGAAAAAATATGAGTAATCAATACAAGGTTCCCTACATGGGAGAGCAGGAAATAAATGAGGATTTGGTATTACAGGTGACCGTACCCGGCTCAAAGAGCATTACGAACAGAGCCCTGCTTCTGGCCACTTTAGGGAAGGGAGAATCCGTTCTGGATGGAGTACTTTTCAGTGATGATTCCAGACATTTTCTGAAGTGTGTGCAGGATTTAGGCTTTGAAACTACGGTGGATGAGAAGAATAAAAGGGTAACTGTAAAGGGGTTGGGTGGACCGGTACCCAAAAAAGAGGCAGGCATCTATGTGGGAAGTGCCGGAACGGCGGCTAGATTTCTGGCGGCATATCTGGGAGTGTCAGACGGTACATATCATCTGGATGCATCGGAGCAGATGAAAAAGCGCCCTATGGCGCCCCTGCTGGCATCCCTAAAGGAGCTGGGGTGTGTTGTGACCTTTGAGGAAAGGGAAGGGTATTTTCCTTTTACGGTAAAGGGAAATGGTTTTGGAACGCAGGAAATCTCTGTGGATATTGAGCGTAGCAGCCAGTTTTTAAGTGCCCTGTTGATTGCGGCAGCCCTTGCCAAAAAGGATATGCATATTGGTATCGAGGGCAGCCATGGCATGGCTTACATCGAGATTACCCGCAAAATGATGGAGCAGTTTGGAGTAAAAGCGGATTATAAGGAAGAAAAGAGAGAATATGTGGTGAAGGCCGGTCAGAGCTACAAGGCACTGGAGTATCAGATAGAGCCGGATGTGTCGGCTGCCAGCTATTTTTACGCACTGGGGGCGCTTTTGGGAGTTCCGGTGCAGGTGAAGAATGTAAATTTTGCTTCCATGCAGGGAGATATTGGGTTCCTGCGTATTTTGCAGCAGATGGGCTGTTATCTCCTTTCCGGCGAGGATGGCATCGTATTGTATCCGCCGCTGGATGGTGTGCTTCATGGTGTGGAGGCAGATATGTCGGCATGCTCGGACCAGGCCATTACCCTGGCGGCGATTGCGCCTTTTGCAAAGGAGCCAACCACCATCAAGGGTATCGGACATATCCGTTTTCAGGAATGTAACCGTATGAATGCCATTGTGACGGAGCTTCGCAGAATGGGTATCGCCTGTGAAGAAACGGACAGCTCCATTACCATTTATCCGGGACAGCCTTCGGGATGCGTGGTAGAAACCTATGACGACCACCGTATGGCCATGGGCTTTGCTCTTACAGGGCTGAAGGCTGAGGGTATGGTGATTGATAATCCGGGCTGCTGCCGAAAGACCTTTGAGAATTATTTTGAGGTATTAGGGGATTGCTTAAAACAGATAAGTGAGGGTTAAAGCTATGAAAATATATGAAAGTGCAGCAGAGCTGATTGGAAAGACACCACTTTTGCAGGTGAAGAATTACTGTAAGGAGCGGGGCGTGGAGAATGCTACCCTTCTTGCCAAGCTGGAGTATTTAAATCCTGCGGGCAGTGTAAAGGACCGTGTGGCTTTGGGGATGCTGGAGGATGCGGAAAGCAAGGGACTTCTGACGCCGGGAGACACCATTATTGAGCCCACCAGTGGCAATACCGGTATCGGGCTTGCCAGCGTGGCAGCTGCAAAGGGGTATAAGGCTGTTTTCACCATTCCGGACACCATGTCCAAGGAGCGTATTTCCTTATTGGAGGCATATGGTGCGCAGGTAGTTCTTACAGAAGGTGCCAAAGGCATGGCTGGCTCCATCGAAAAGGCGAAGGAGCTGGAAAAGGAGATTCCGGGAGCCATGATTTTAGGGCAGTTTGAGAATCCGGCCAATCCTGCTACCCATTTAAAAAGTACCGGTCCGGAAATCTGGGAGGATACGGATGGTAAGGTAGATATTTTTGTGGCCGGTGTAGGTACCGGTGGCACCATTACCGGTATCGGACAGTATTTGAAGGCACAGAATCCTGATGTGAAGGTGGTTGCAGTGGAACCGGCAGATTCCCCCCTTTTATCCGGTGGTAAGGCAGGTCCTCATGGCTTGCAGGGTATCGGAGCTAACTTTATCCCGGAGATTTTGGATAAGAATGTATATGACGAAATTATTACCATTTCTACGGAAGAGGCGTTTACCGGTGCCAGAACGCTGGCACGTAAGGAAGGGATTTTAGTGGGGATTACCTCCGGTGCAGCGATTTATGCAGCGGAGCAGCTGGCACTTAGAGAGGAAAATAAGGGTAAGGTCATTGTGGCACTATTGCCGGATTCCGGGGATAGATATATGTCTACGGCATTGTTTCAGTAAGGGGAGATAGAAGAAAATATTTTTTAGAATATGATTGGTGTATTGTTATATCGCAATAGTTTTGGCAATAATATCGTAACATCTAGAGTGTAATAGCACGGCATAAATCAGATGTATGAACCTCTGATTTTAAAATTTGGACTCTTAAAATATGGTAAATTTTATAAAAAATGATGTAATAGTTAGTAGCAATACAGTATGTAACATAAAATAGCGATGAAGTAATGTTAATGTGGTGGAAGGACTAAGCCTATAAGAGTATGGTTATTATCAAGGAGGTGCAGTGCCATGGTGTTCGGAGATAAATTATTACAGTTACGAAAAAATAACGATATGTCACAAGAAGAGCTGGCAAATGAATTGGGAGTTTCAAGGCAGGCAATATCTAGATGGGAAACAGGGAATGTTTATCCAGATTCGGCTAATTTACTTAAAATAGCTCAAATGTTCAAGGTTACTACAGACTACTTACTTAATAATGAGTATTCTGTAAAGGAGGATTTAAATAAAGCAGATTATATTAGGGATAGTAACAAAAAACATATGAAACAAAAAGCAGAACAAAAAAGAATTAACTCATATATTAAGTATGGTAATCTTATTGAGTGTGTATTATTATTCATTGTTTGCGGAGTTATGAAGTTAAATTTTGAAATTTATATTACAGCAGGAGCTTTAGTTTTATTTGGGTTTATGATGTCGGCTATTTTTAGATATGTAATTAATACGGAGAGTTTTGATATTATTTCAGGGGTAGATACCAAGAAACATCAATATGATGAAGTAGAATTTAAAAAAATCCTGTTGAATCTTGAATTTGCTTTTGTGACAAATACATTAATTATTAGTAATGTAATTATGGGACTGGGATTGATAAGTACACTTCCTGAAAATAAAGGAGAAATAGCAGTTTTTGGTTTGATTATTGTATATGTTATATCCACAAGTGCAGTGGTTATTAAACTGAGTAGAAGAATAAAACCAATACAAGCATAGTATTGAGCTTTTGTGTCATACTTTTAAATAACATGTTGTGATTATCCATGATAGTTTTTCAATGTTTTTGGGATTATGTCAAGCGGAATTATTTCTTGCTTTTGGGGGCGGTGTAGTTTATGCTTCAATTAAAGGGATAGCATAAGATTACAAATGAAGGTCCTGGAAAACAGCAGGAGGTATAGATTGGGGCATGAGAAATCGAGAGGAAGCAAGAAAAAAAGCAAAAGAACTGGTAAGTAAAATGACCGTGGAGGAAAAGGCAGGCCAGCTACGCTACAATGCACCGGCGATTCCAAGATTACGTGTGCCGGAATATAACTGGTGGAGTGAGGCTCTGCACGGCGTAGCAAGAGCGGGAATTGCCACCAGCTTTCCACAGGCCATCGGTATGGCTGCCAGCTTTGATAAGGAGCTTTTGTCTCAGGTGGGAGAAGCCATTGCCACGGAAGGCAGGGCGAAGTACAATATGTTTTCTTCCCAGGGAGACCGTGGGATTTACAAGGGGCTGACCTTCTGGGCACCCAATATCAATATTTTCCGTGACCCCAGATGGGGAAGAGGGCACGAAACCTACGGAGAGGACCCCTATCTTACCGGCGAGCTTGGAAAGGCCTTTGTGCAGGGCCTGCAGGGGGATGGTGAGGTTTTAAAGGCCGCAGCCTGCGCTAAGCATTTTGCAGTGCATTCCGGTCCGGAGGGAGAACGCCATCATTTTGATGCAGTGGTGAGTGATAAGGATTTGTGGGAGACCTACCTTCCGGCATTTGAAAAGCTGGTGAAGGAGGCAGAGGTGGAAGCCGTTATGGGCGCGTATAACAGAACCAATGGGGAGCCTTGCTGTGGCAGCACGCTTTTGATGGAAGACATTTTGCGTGGTAAGTGGGATTTTCAGGGACATTTTGTGTCCGATTGCTGGGCTATCCGTGATTTCCACACAGAGCATATGGTGACGGATACCCCGGAGGAGTCGGCGGCACTTGCGCTGAAAAAGGGCTGTGATGTGAACTGCGGTAACACCTATTTACATATGCTCTCTGCCTATGAGAAGGGACTGGTGACGGAGGAAGAAATCACAAGGGCAGCGGAGCGTTTATTTACCACCAGATACCTGCTGGGTATGATGGATGGTTGTGAGTATGATTCCATCGGATGCGATAAGGTGGAGTGTGAGGAGCATTTGGCTTTAGCGGATAAGGCTACAGCGGAAAGTGTGGTGCTTCTTAAGAATAATGGAATTCTTCCCTTGAATAAGGAGCAATTAAAGACCATCGGTGTGATTGGTCCAAATGCCAATAATAGAGAGGCTTTAATCGGTAACTATTTCGGAACTTCGTCCAGATATATCACAGTACTGGAGGGTATTCAGGACGTTGTGAAGGATTCCGCCAAGGTACTTTATGCAGAGGGCAGTCATCTATTCAAGGACAGGGTACATGGCGGTTTAAAAGAGGCTGTGTATGTGGCTAAAAGCAGTGATGTGGTGCTTCTGTGCGTAGGATTGGATGCCACCTTAGAAGGAGAGCAGGGAGATACCGGTAATAGTGAAGCCGCAGGGGATAAGCTGGATTTACTACTGCCCAAGGTACAGAGGGAGCTGGTAGAAGAGGTGCTGGCAGTAGGAAGGCCCACCATTATCCTGAATATGACCGGAAGTGCCATGGACCTTCGTTTTGAGCAGGAGAGAGCCGATGCCATTTTGCAGCTTTGGTATCCCGGCGCAAGGGGCGGAAGGGTAATTGCAGATATTTTGTTTGGAGAGATTTCCCCTTCCGGTAAGCTGCCGGTGACCTTCTACAAAGAGACGGCGGATTTGCCGGATTTCAAGGACTATTCCATGAAGGGCAGAACCTACCGGTATCTGGAAAAGGAGCCATTATATCCGTTTGGCTATGGTCTGACCTATGGGGATGTGAATATGGGTAAGGTGCTCTATGGTGATACGGTAGTGCAGACAGGGGATAGTATCTCTTTGGACGTGGAGAATGCCGTGGAATTTACAGTGGAGCTGGAAAATGGCAGCGATGTGGGTACGGACGAGGTAATACAGGTTTATGTGAAGGCTACGGAGGATGCAGATGAGGTGCCGAATGGTAAGCTGGCTGGAATGCAGAGAGTGCATGTTGCAGGGAATGGTGTTGGTTCATGCAGCGTATCTGTGGATAAAAATGCCTTTACGGTAGTGGATGAAAAGGGACGGCGCAGGAAAGCACAGGGCCCTTTTGAAATCAGTATCGGATTCGGACAGCCGGATGAAAGAACGAAAGTGCTTACCGGGAAAGAGTGCGTGAGATTTTTCGTGTCGGTTTAGTAGAGTGATTCATCTGTGATACACTTACCCCAGATACAGAAGCATAGAAAGTTTCTGTTGCAATCAGAAGTGAAAATGTATATGATTAAGTGGTGTATATGTTTTGACACAAAGGAAGTGCTGCCGTAAAGCAAAACGGTTGCTCTGAAATTAAATAGTTTTACAAAAAGCAAAAGTAATCAATCTCTTGGCTGGGGACGATTACTTTTTTGCGTTACTGACATCTTTTCCAACTATGTATCCTGCTCCACCACATAATGCGATGAGAGCAACCAACGCTTCTATGCTACACATGAGCCATGCCGACAACACGTAAGCAGAGCTTACGTGTTGTCGCGGCGTTCGCCGTATGCAGATGAACCGAATTGTCAGCCCGTGTGCGAGCACCCGGCAGTCAATTCGGTTCATCTGCGCATGGCTCATTGCAACGCGCATATTTACACCTTTTATGTCTAATTAGTGTGGTTGTTTTTTGCTGGTATGCCAGATAAAATAAAAAGTAAGTTCATATAATGGGAGGTAAGCATGCTTTACATAGGTATTGATTTAGGTACATCCGCAGTAAAATTGTTACTGATGGATAGTGAAGGTACGATTAAGAATATTGTTTCTAAGGAATATCCTTTATATTTTCCACATCCGGGCTGGTCGGAGCAGAAGCCGGAGGATTGGTACGAGCAGACCATGCTTGGTATTGAGGAGCTGTTAGAAGGAGCGGATAAGAGCCAGGTGGCAGGCATCAGTTTCGGCGGTCAGATGCACGGTCTGGTTATTTTGGATGAAAATGATGAGGTCATCCGTCCGGCTATTCTGTGGAACGACGGACGTACCACCGAGGAGTGCGATTATTTAAATAATGTAATCGGCAAGGAGAAGCTGTCGGAGTATACTGCCAACATTTCCTTTACCGGCTTTACCGCACCAAAGATTCTGTGGGTGAAGAATAAGGAGCCGGAGAATTTTGCACGCATTAAAAAGATTATGCTTCCGAAGGACTATATTGCATATAAGCTGACCGGAGTACATTGCACCGATGTGTCCGATGCATCCGGTATGCTGGTATTTGATGTAAAGAACCGCAGGTGGTCCAAGGAAATGTGTGATATCTGCGGTATCACGGAGGAACAGCTGGCGACCTGCTATGAAAGCTATGAGGCTGTGGGCTGTGTTCTGCCGGAAATTGCTGCAAAGCTGGGCATTCCTGAGAATGTGAAGGTGGCAGCAGGTGCCGGAGACAATGCGGCGGCAGCGGTTGGTACCGGAACCGTGGGAGATGGTATGTGTAATATTTCCCTGGGAACCAGTGGAACTATCTTTATCTCTTCTAAGAATTTTGGCGTGGATAAGTTTAATGCCCTTCATTCCTTCGCCCATGCGGATGGCAGCTATCATTTGATGGGCTGTATGCTCAGTGCGGCAAGCTGCAATAAGTGGTGGATGGATGAAATTTTAAAGACCAAGGATTACAGTGCGGAGCAGGCAGGCATTGAGAAGCTTGGTGAAAACCATGTATACTTCCTGCCCTACCTGATGGGGGAGCGTTCTCCTCACAACGACCCGGCAGCAAGAGGAACCTTTATCGGTATGACCATGGATACTACCAGAGAGGATATGACTCAGGCGGTGCTTGAAGGTGTGGCATATGCTCTTCGTGATTCCTTTGAGGTTGCCAAGGAGCTGGGCATCAGGATTGAAAGAACCAAGATTTGTGGTGGTGGTGCCAAGAGCCCCCTTTGGAAGAAGATGATTGCCAATATTTTAAACATCAAGGTGGATGTGATTGAAAGTGAGGAAGGACCTGCGCTGGGTGGCGCAATGCTTGCAGCAGTTGCCTGCGGTGAGTATGCTTCTGTAGAAGAGATTGCAGCAAAGATTGTGAAGGTAGTGGATACCGTAGAGCCGACTCCGGAGCTTGCGGAAAAATACGAAGCACGCTATCAGCAGTTTAAGCAGATTTATCCTGCACTGAAGCCGGTATTTCAGGTAATCAAATAAAGGAGACGAGCGAAATATGAAAATCTTATCCGTAACAGATAAAGAATTTAAAAAATATGGCCGTGTGATTAACAATGTGGATTTGACAGAGCTGGTGGAAGCCTTGTCTAAGACCGAAGTAACTGAAGGTGTGGTATATGAGCCGTCCGTAGCTTCTTTGGAGGCAACAAATGCCTTCGAGCCGCTTTCAAGCATCGTGTACGGGGAGATGCCCATTCAGATTGGCTTCTGCAACGGTCATAATGATTTATTAAATGCAGTAGAGTATCATAGAGATTCTGAGCTGAATATCGCAGCTACGGATGCCATTTTGGTAGTGGGTATGCAGCAGGATATTGAGGATGATTTGACCTATGATACTGCAAAGATGGAAGCATTTTTACTCCCGGCAGGTGTGGGCGTGGAAATCTATGGAACCACCCTTCACTATGCGCCTTGCAGCGTAGACGGAGCCGGCTTCCAGGTGGCTATCGTACTTCCCAAGGGAACCAATTATCCTTTAAAGGCAAAGCATGCAGAGGTTGGAGCTGTGGCAGCAAAGAATGAGGACGCTCTTCTTGCCGCAGTGAATAAGTGGCTGATTGGTCATGCAGAGGGCGGTCACGATGAGACCGTACATATCGGGTTAAAGGGTAAAAACTTAAATGTAAATGAATAGTTTGTATGTCCGACTATTGAAAATCACAACGAAAGTTGTATAATTAAAATAGCTATTTTGTGCACACACAGGAGGGTATGAAGATGAACAATTTACCAAAAGTGAAAATTGGTATCGTTGCTGTTAGCCGTGACTGCTTCCCAGAGAGCTTATCCGTTAACAGAAGAAAAGCCTTAGTAGAGGCTTACAAGGCAAAATATGATGAGGTGGACATTTACGAGTGTCCGGTTTGTATCGTAGAGAGTGAAATCCATATGGTACAGGCATTAGAGGATATCAAGGCAGCAGGCTGTAATGCACTCTGCGTATATCTTGGTAACTTTGGTCCTGAAATTTCAGAAACATTACTTGCAAAGCATTTTGACGGCCCTGCAATGTATATTGCAGCAGCAGAGGAGAGCCAGGCTGACCTTATGGACGGCCGTGGAGACGCTTACTGCGGTATGTTAAATGCAAGCTATAACTTAAAGTTACGTGGCGTGAAGGCATACATCCCAGAGTATCCTGTAGGTACTGCTGAGGAATGTGCAGATATGA
>CAZOSU010000003.1:0-25645 GCA_964582515.1 uncultured Acetatifactor sp.
GGATAGGTACCATCTGCCTTCTTGTTCAGCTTTGCATATTCTGTTGCCAGAATTCCTCTGTTCATAGGCACCAAATGAGGAGTAAAGTTCAAAAGCACGGATTCTCCGCAGGCATATCCTAACTGTTCCTCGATCTCCGGTGTATGTCTGTGGCTGGCCACACCATATGCCTTGATACTTTCGTTCACTTCACAGTACAGATTGGGCACCTTGGCACCACGGCCTGCACCGGAGGTACCGGACTTTGCATCGATGATTAAGGTAGATGCATCAATCAAGCCCTCCTTCACCAGCGGATATGCAGTTAAAATGGAACAGGTGGTATAGCAGCCCGGATTGGCAACCACTCTGGTCTTTTCCGTAATCTTATCTCTGTTAATCTCACATAAGCCATATACAGCCTCTTCAATAAACTGTGGTGACTTATGCTCGATACCGTACCACTTCTCGTACACTGCCACATCCTTAATACGATAATCTGCGGATAAGTCCACAATTTTTACCTTATTTAAAATTTCCTCGGTAAGCACTCCTGCAAGGAAGCCCTGCGGTGTCGCAGTGAAAATCACATCCACCTGCTCTGCCAGCTCCGTAAGATTGTCATCCTTACATACATCCTCCACAATCTCAAACATATTTCTGTACACCTGGAAATACTTCTTATCTATATAGCTTCTGGAACCGTACCACTTAATCTCTACATCCTTATGATTCATTAAAATACGAACCAGCTCTCCTCCGGCATAACCGGTAGCACCAATAATACCAACCTTAATCATGACACTATCCTCCAAATTATTCCATCTTATTCTATATGAAAGTGTAACTCTTTTCAAGATAAGATACAACACAAAATGCATTTCGTCAAGTGCATATTGAATATTTATGCATGATTATTCCGTATAATTCGTATTTTTAGTCATTTTTATGCATGGATTACCGCTGTTCTTTTTGTTTTTATGCAATATTTATGCTTGCATTATGCATATAAATGATGTATAGTAGGTTACAGATTAAAACAACTATGCTTTCAAGCAATTGTAAAAGGAGATACATATCATGAAAGAAAAAGTAATTTTAGCTTACTCCGGTGGTCTTGATACCACCGCCATCATCCCTTGGTTAAAGGAGAATTATGACTACGAAGTAGTTTGTGTCTGCATCGACTGCGGACAGGCAGAGGAATTGGACGGTCTTGATGAGAGAGCAAAATTCTGTGGCGCTGAGAAGTTATACATCTTAGACGTTATTGATGAATTCTGCGACGAGTACGTCATGCCTTGTGTACAGGCAAATGCCATCTACGAGAACAAGTACTTATTAGGTACTTCCATGGCTCGTCCGTTAATCGCAAAGAAATTAGTAGAAATCGCTCGTAAAGAGGGTGCTGTGGCAATCTGCCACGGTGCTACCGGTAAGGGTAACGACCAGATTCGTTTCGAGCTTGGTATCAAGGCTCTTGCTCCTGACATCAAGATTATCGCTGCATGGCGTGATGACAAGTGGACCATGGATTCCCGTGAATCTGAAATCGAGTACTGTAAGGCACATGGCATCGACCTTCCTTTCTCCGCAGATACCTCTTACAGCCGTGACCGTAACATCTGGCACATCAGCCACGAAGGCTTAGAGCTGGAGGACCCTGCAAATGAGCCTAACTATGACCACTTATTAGTTTTGGGAACCACTCCTGAGAAGGCTCCGGAGGAAGGCGAATATGTAACCATGACCTTCGAAAAGGGTGTACCTACCTCTGTAAACGGTGAGGAAATGAAGGTTTCTGATATCATCCGCAAGTTAAATGAGCTGGGCGGCAAGCACGGCGTTGGTATCATCGACATCGTGGAGAACCGTGTAGTAGGTATGAAGTCCCGTGGTGTATACGAGACTCCCGGCGGAACCATCCTTATGGAAGCTCATCAGCAGTTGGAGGAATTAATCCTTGACCGTGACACCTACACCTTAAAGAAGGAAATGGGTAACAAGCTGGCTGACGTTGTATACGAGGGTAAGTGGTTCACTCCTAAGCGTGAAGCAATCCAGGCATTCATCGAGAAGACTCAGGAATATGTAACCGGTGAAGTAAAGTTCAAGCTTTACAAGGGTAACATCATCAAGGCCGGTACCACTTCTCCGTATTCTTTATACAATGAGAGCATCGCATCCTTCACCACCGGTGATTTATATGATCATCATGATGCAGCAGGCTTCATCAACTTATTCGGACTTTCCTGCAAGGTTCGTGCAATGAAGATGGCAGAGGTTGAGAAGAACAACAAATAAAACATTCTTGAGGCTGTCACTTATGTGGCAGCTTCTTTTTTACAGGAGGAATCTATGAGTACTTTTACTGTTTTGATACTGGCTTACTTAATCATTATCAATATTGTAGGCTTTGCCGCCATGGGAATGGACAAATCCAAGGCAAAAAAAGGTGCCTGGCGCACCCCGGAAGCCACCCTCTTTCTTTTCGCCTTTTTGGGTGGCGGTATCGGTACCACCCTTGGTATGTACGTATTTCGTCACAAAACAAAACACTGGTATTTTAAGTATGGAATGCCCCTGATTGCAGTATTGGAATACGGTGCATTTCTTTACTTGTTCTTGACTTTTCTTCGCTAAAAAGCGACAATGTATATAACACCATGGCTTTGGGACACAGGGCGGATTTCTCATATTTACGGATTGCGCAAGCACACTGTGGGAAGCAATCCGTGGTATAATATTCGTACACCGGCGGAGGAACTATGCACGTAGCAGTATGTGATGACAATGTAGCTGACAGAAAACAAATGGAGCGGCTCTTAGGCAGAGAGTCGGACAAGCGCCTAAAGGAAACCGGCGAGGGACTTTTTATCGACGCCTATGGTAATGAGAAAGCCATGCTTTCCCACCCCATGCTCTATGACGTGTTTTATATTGATATGTGCAAAACTCCGGGCATTACCGGTGCCGACGTGGCCAGAAGCCTGATTTCTTTGGGTGTTGTCGTCCCCATTTACATGTGCGTATCCGATATGGATTACCGGACAGAGGAGCTTCCCAAGCAGGTAAAATATCTGGACAAGGCCATTAAGGTTGCAGACCTTGCAGCATCTCTTGACGTGGCACAGGCCTTTAAGGATTCCTGTATCCCCCTTATCGAGCTTAGGGAAAAAAAGGAGACTGTCTACGTAACTGAAGAAGATATCCTCTACGCCGTGCAGGAGGAACGATACGTAGATGTGACTCTAAAAGATGGTCGGGTAGTAAATATTCACGACTCGGTACTGAATCTGTTTGGCCAGTGGGAGCATTATGAAACCTTCTTTGCTCCTACGGAGCATATCCTTATAAATGGACGATACATTAAAAGCATTTCTTTGTTTAAGCTGATTATGACAGATGGAAAGGATTTTCCGCTGCCCTTTAATGCAAGGAAATATGCGAAGATAATATTTGAAAAATATGGTCAACGCAATTAGGGAGGACTCATAAAGTTCCTCCCTTTTTTACAGTGATAGTGACGCCTAATCGGATAAGTTTTCATGATATGCTGCCGAAAGAATCATCTTCTTCCGAAGCTCCTGTGGCATCAAATCCCCATCCTCCTTAAGATACTTAGCCGCCTCTGCCGTAATCTTTGCCGCAGAGTAGGAGGTTCCGTCGCTGGTGCGGGTGTTGCCGCTTAAGGTGGCGATGGTTACTTGCTCGCCCGTGACGTAAGTATCCACCCATTCGCCTCGTTGGGAGAAGGCGGAAATAGCGGTGCCGTCCACATTCAGGGAACCCACTGCCAGAACAGTGTCATATGCCGCAGGATAGTATTTTACTGAGTCATTCAGCTTATAATCATTGCCTGCGGATGCCACCACCAGTACGCCCATTTCCTCTGCATAGGCAACAGCCTCCCGCACGGATTCCTTATCCAGTACCAACCCTGCGCTGATGTTAATAATGT
Organism: uncultured Acetatifactor sp.; assembly: GCA_964582515.1. Classification (GTDB taxonomy): domain Bacteria; phylum Bacillota; class Clostridia; order Lachnospirales; family Lachnospiraceae; genus Acetatifactor. The sequence continues at coordinate 3,941 of CAZOSU010000003.1, forward strand.
CACAATCGTACACATCCACCGCATCCCTTATCATTTGTCCAAAGGTATCGTTGTCCACCTGATTAATATGCCCATCCTCGTAGGCATTGCTCACAAGAGGCACCAGCAAGACTTCGGGTGCGTTTTCCAAAATAATGGAGGCAATCGCCGTGCCATGACCGTAGGTGTCCTCGGTGGTACGCTCAGGATAGAGGTAATTTTTGCCCTCTATAATACTTTCCGCAGGAATGGCACGGGAGGAAAAGCCCGTGTCAATGACAGCGACTTTTATCTTTTTTTCCGATGTATCACCAAACAGCTCCGGGACTCCCGATGCATCAGTCTGTGTTGAATACAACGTCGTTCTTTCGTCCATGTTCTCTGCTATATTGGTGCTTTCACTGCTGCAGCCCGTCACAAGCACCACAATCATCATTATAAAAATTTTTGACCATAGAATGATATACTTTTTCATATTTTTACTATAATGCAGACAGAGCACCAAGTAAATGGTGCCCCGCCTAAAAGATTTTTGAAATTGTTTTTACTAATTACCAAGGAAATCTGATACGGTACCTGTTACAGGTTTCAATGTTACAAGTGAATTATTAAGCTCCGGTGTATTTTCAAAATCACTTGTTACGGTAGCCGTAAAGTTCAATGCATTGGTTCCGACTCCGCCAACATATTGTACATTGTCAATCGGCAGTCCGCTGATTGTATTCAGACCGACATCGGCTATCGATTTAATCACTTCATCATAAATAACCGTGATAGAGATAGTCTCTCCGGCTTTGTATTGCGTGAGAGCCATTGGTGCAATACCAACCTGCTGTGGTGCTCTGGTATCCAGTACTTTATAATATGCATTCAGATTCCTGTGCTTCCAGTCATCATCATTTTTTCCGCTTGCATCAAATTCAATCTTGATGGTATCACTAAGACCTACTACTGCATATGGCGTTGTACCGGATACAACACTCCATGAGTTACTTACCAAACAATCGCCTACGTTAAATAGGATATCGCCCTGGGCTGCACCGGTAGTCGGAAGCGTGATATTCCTTCCCCAATTCGATGCCTCTTCTCCATCCTTGGTAGCAAATCTATATTCGCCTTTTGCCGTACCGTTGACAGAGAATCTCGTCCACTGATAACCATCGTCCACTTCCATAAGATCAAACGTTACATAGAAGCCGACTCCTGTTGCGGTCTTCTCTGCATAAAGCTGCTGTCTATATTCCAATCCCAGCACACTTAAGGGCTTCGTTGTATAGCTTGTATTGCTGCTATATCCGCCATCAGTTACCGTGACCTCACCACTTGCCACAGTACCCGTCTTCCAGTCATACAGTGTACCGATAAGGTTATAACCCGCCATAGCCCCCACTGTTCTCCGCACAGATTTTTCTGCTCCGAGGCTTCCCTGACAGCCGCCTACGGTATCCACAATCTTATACAATTCCACATTGAAATAACGATTTGTACCGGCGATATTAAAGCATGCAGCCATATCCGTGCCTGCATATGCTCCCCAGTCCTGCACAACAAAGGTTTTTGTAAAATCCGTCTGATTAAATGTGAGGAATACATTCTCACCGCCTACATGGCCAAAGTGATAGCTATCGTTATTTGCATCATACCCTGCCGTGGAACCATATGCGGTACCATTTACCGTACGATAATAAACCTGCTGAGGATTGGTGGTTGCTACCGTGCCCTCCGGCAACGTTCTGGTCACTGTGTATGTCAGTTCATAACCATAATCTTTACTTGTGCTGCTTGTATAAGCAATGCTGAATTCACCGCCATGTGCCCATTTTGCAGTGAGCGCATAATCTCTCTGGGTACCCTTTACAATTTCCTTTACAAGGGTATCGCCCTCATACCAGCCAAGGAACTGATAACCGTCCTTTGCCACAGGTGCGGTGAAGACAACGTCATCATCCTCAATGCTGTAGGTTGCAGGATTTGTGTGGCTTACAGTACCGGTACCTACATCATAGGTGATGGTAAATACGTTCAGCTCCCATACTGCATACAGGTCTACATTACCCTGAGCTGCGAGGTTAATTACATTCTGGCCATCGGTGTACTGTGCTTCTCCGCCCTTAGTGGTTGACCAGCCCTTGAAGGTGTAACCTGGTCTTTCAAAGGAAGCAATATCCTCCAGCAAGGTCAGGTTCTTCGCCTCATCATAGGTCATGAGCAAGGTCTCTGTGGGAACCGTATCACCCAGACAGCTATCAAATGTGATGGTGTAAGGGTTTGGTGTCCACTTCGCATAGAAGGTCCATGTACGATAGTCGGCCAGTGTCAGACTTCCGATAATCGGATTGGTTAATGCTGCATCGGTATACCAGCCGCCGAAGCTGTAACCAGTTCTTTCCTTAGGGTCATGGAGGGTAATGACATTATTCTGCTCATTAAAGCTTGTAGGGTTGTCATCTGCATTCTCCAGGCCATCCATGTTTTCATATACGATAGCAAAGCTCTGAAGCTTCCAGATTGCATACAGATGAATCTCACTGTCTGCCTCTGGGGACAGTCCGCTTACGGTCTGTCCATCCGTATACTTCACGGTGGTGGATGCTGCTTCAACTGCCCAGCCGCCAAAGATGTAACCATCCTTGGTAAAGGAATTTACGTCAAGCGCCTTGCTCTCAGAATAATTAAAGCTCTGGCTGCTTGTAGTATCGTTTCCATTATTGGAGTGGAAGATAACCTTATAAGTATTCTCCTCCCACTTCGCATATAATACTTTGTTCTCTGCACTGTCTGCAGGGATTACCTTAACCTCGCTGCCGTCAAAGTCCGCCGCTGCGTACCAGCCTGCGAAGGTATAGCCTGTCTTTGTTGCCGCTACAAGCGTAATTGCGCCCGTCTCAGCACTATAGGTGTCAGGATTACTATGGCTTGCACCATCTACACCATTGTAGGTAATGGTATAGGTTACTGGTGTAAACTGTGCATAAAGAGTATGGTTTGCTGCTGTGGTAACAATCGTTTCCGCAGTAACCTCCGTGCCACCCTCTGCTGCCGTAAACCAACCGTCAAAAGTATAGCCCTTCTTGGTCAGGGTTGCCAGCTCGCCATAAGCACCATCGTAGGTTACGGTTCTGGTTTCCGTTGAACCTGCTGCCACACTGCCACCGTTTACGTTAAACATTACGGAGTAGGTATTTACTGTCCAGGCTGCCGTGTAGGTAATATCCTCTGCGGGCATCTCGGACACAAGTGCCTTATCCCAGCTGTAGGTGTAACCGGTCTTTACCGGTACCGGTGCTGTAATAGCTGCACCATAGTATACCTTGCCGCTTGTGTAAGCATCTGCAGCACTACCACCTGCCAAATCCCAGGTCAGGGTGTACTGATTTCTGGTGTAGTAGTAATCCACTACATTCGCACTTTCATCAGCACCGATGATGATTGTTTTAATCTCCCCGGGAGCCGTAAAGCCTACATAGCTGCCTACTTCCGCTGTTACCTCATCATTCATCGTTGCAGTGCTAACCACGGATGCAAAGAGCGTATATCCATTGCCATCCACATTCTGCTGATAATGGTTTATGGTGTAATTATACTGACCCACAATATAGCTTGCAGTCAGGGTCAAATTCTCTGCGGGCATTACATTCTCCGCAAATTTTACAGTACCGTTATACCAGCCACTGAAGCCATAGCCTGTTCTCATAGGAGTAGGCAGAATAATTGCTGCGCCATATTTTGCAGTGATTTTACTGCTTGCGCCTTCGGGCATGGAGCCTTCGCCAGCGTCCAGAGTAATGGTGTATTCCTTACGTGTGTATTCGTAGCGAACAACAGTAGTACCATCCCCCATAATGGAAACTGTCTGAACCTCCGGATTCGTAAAGCCTGTGTAAGCCTTCACGTCAGGTGTCACTGCGATATCGATGACTCCCATCAGACTGTCAGTGTCTGCCAGTACCCAGCTGCCGTCCAGGGCTTCCTTGTAATGCTCAACCTTGTAGGTTATTGGTATTGCAGTCCACTTTGCATACAGAGTTACGTTTCCACTGCTACCCTTTGGAATGGTGGTAAGCGCTCTACCGCTAAAGTCTGCGCTATCATACCAGCCGTCAAAGGTATAACCTGCTCTCACAGGCGCAGAAAGGTTAATTGCTTCACTTTCCACCGTGTAGGTTCCTGGGTTGGCATTTTCTGCATTCTCACAGTTGTTGTAAGTAATGGAGTATTCCGCAGGCTTCCATACCGCATAAAGGATAACCGTTTCATCATTTTTTGCGGTAAGGTTGCTTACACTTGCACCATCTGCATATTCCACACCGCCGGTCCTCTGCGTTGCCCAGCCTGCAAAGGCATAGTCGTCAACAGTAAAGCAGTTTTCAGGAAGCTCCTGTGGTACATCATAGACAAACTTCACACTACTCATCTCGCCAGATGCCGCATCATTATCCTTATCAAAGGCTACTGTATAGGTGTTAGGAGTCCACAGTGCCGTGTAGGTAACATCGGAGGTACCCATGGTGCCCACAGGTGTTACAACAGTAGCTCCATCCGTACTCCATCCCTTGAAGCTGTAGCCGGTGCGTGTCACAACGGGTACGGTAATAGTTCCCTCATAATATACATCAGAGAATACCACCTTATCGCCATATCCGAAATCAAAGGTCGCCTTATGTGTAATACGCTTATAATTAATCTTAATAATGGTCTTGCCGCTTGCCTCAACCACCGCATTCTCACAGCTTACACCCTTGACGGTCATGCTTTCAAACGCAACGGAATTCTCCTTAATGTATTTTTCATCCGCTGTTAGGTTGTTCTCGGTGTCAACAATCAGCTGACGTAAATCTGCTACTGCAAGAGAAGCTCCGGTATAACCCTGATCCTCAATTAAGTGTTGTAAGGTATAGCTGCCATCCGTCTGCTGTACATAGTACTCGACTCTATAGGAGGTGTCCGGCTTCTTACTCCAAAGTGCAGTATAGGTTACATCAGAAGTACCCATGGTGCCCTCGACTTCCTTATCCCAGCCCTCAAAGGTATAACCTGCTGCTGCAAAGCCGGGTGCATATACAGTTCCGCCGTATTTTAAGTCATAAACAACTGTCTCACCGCCAGCCTCACCGGGGTCAAAGGTAACAGTATGCCACTCTAAATCATAGTAGTAGCGCAGCACTGCACTTCCGTCAGGCAGAATCTTCACCTCCTGCTTTGCAGGGGATTTAAAGCCTGTGTAGCTCTTCACCTCGGGAGTCACATAGGTGTCAGTGGTTCCCTTAAAATCTTCAGCTTCAAACAAGTCATACTGTCCGGAAAGCAGATTTTCCCGGTAATGCTCCACGCGATAAGGAGTATCCGTACAAGCGGACCACTTTGCATAGATATTAGCATCCTGTGCAGGCATGGTTTCCGGGAATGTGTAGGCAATAGTCAGTGCTTCGTCACTGTACCAGCCTTCAAAGATATATCCCGGCCTCTCAGGGTCTGCAGGAGCATTTACCTTGGCTTCATATTTTGCCACAATGATTGGGATGTAGGTTCCCCCATTGGTATAAGGAACGATTACATAACCGTCACGAAGGTTGTCCCAGTACAGAGAAATGGTTCTCTGGATGGGCTTTGAGGTAAAGCTTAAGGGGTATTTCACCCAGGTAATAATCATTTCGCCTTCAAGCTTCTTATCGCCATCAGCCGGATTTACACTGATTGTGTTGGTCTGAGGGTCATAAGTAAACTTGTCATTGGTCATTGTAATAATAAAGTTCCTGCGATTCTCATCATCTGCAGCACTATTTTCATCAAAGTAGTCGTTGTAAATTGCCTGCTTCTCCTTACCTTCCTTTAAATCCAGATAAGTGAGTCTAAAGGTACTGTCGGGAATTACAGCGGAACGGATATACTGTTTCAGCTTGATATTGGGCATATCCTCCTGCGCCGTCGAGAAGTCCAGAATACTGTCTGCATTTCCCGCCGACCATAGTGGCCATTCCTTATCCAGGACCTCAAACTCCTTGCGCAGCACACCATCCAGCACTTGGGCATTTAGTCCCACCTCCAGGAAGGCACCCACTTCCACCAACATGGCACCGCAATAGTTCTGACTACGGCCTTGAGACGCTGTATACTTTAATTCATAATAGAAGTAACCCCACAGCTTGGTGTAGGCTCCTGCCGCAGCCTGAATACCCACACTATCCAGCTTGGTGGAGAACAGACCGACATTGAATTCCAGTTCAATACCTGCTCTGATTCCCAAACGTCCCATGGTATAGAAGCAGAATTCATATTTTTCTTCCTGTAAAACAACGGTATCACATTTTACCTTGCGTCCGAATACATCCACCGCATAGGTGTAACGTTTTCCGGTCATGTACTCAAAATCAAAGCCGATGGATACACAGGCTTCCATCTCCACTATAAAGTCTACGGAAAAGTTTACGGCAAGAATGGGCATCTCAGGAGTAATCATTTTTTCCATCTCGTAAATGGTTACATCCACGATTTTCAGGTAGTCAGCTTCCTCCTGCAGCATTTCAGAATAACGCTGCACCAGCTTGTTACTGGTCTCCTCGGAGTCCTCGTCCTCGCCTTCCTCTTCCTTTTCTTCCAGCAGACCCTTAATCAGCTCGGCAATGTCTTCGCCTTCCTCAGCATCGCCATCCTTATCATCTTCCTCAGCGTCTGCTTCCTTGGTAACCATGGTCGCATTGACCTCAATACCCGTATAGTTCAAAAGGTCGATATTGGCAGTCACACGATATTCTGCAATATAAGGGAAAATACCCCATACCTTCCAAATTGCCTTACTCTTGGCTCCAATATCGATTCCAACCTCTTCCACAAACTTACCGCTTACGGTAATTACGATGGAATTTTCAGAACCACTCTTGGTAATAGTAATCTTGGCTTTTACCTCCAGCTCAATGCTGAGACCCTTTTCGGATGCACCGGTGCCTTCAACATCTCCCAGATGCTCCGGTACAATGCTGATTTTTGCCTTAGGATAATCGTCCTCCATCTCGCACTTTACCGAAATACTAGAATCCATCAGCTGCAATTCCTCAGGCGAAACAGGAGTACCGTCCTCTAAAGTAACCTTGTAATCCTCAAGGTGCATATTTTCACTGAGCTTAGTAAAGTTCTCCGTTGCCAGTGCCATGGATGCCAGATACTGTGCAGCCTCCTCAGCAAAACCGCTGTCGATGGCCTGCTGCTCAATGGAAGCCTCCAGATTCTCGACGTCAACACCCTCCAGCATGTCCGCACCGGACATGGTCTGGCTGGTGAACACATCCATGGCTGCCTGAACCTCTTCCCAGTCGGCATCCGCATAGGTAACCGTGGTGGTTCCGTCGCCATTGTCCGTCACCTTGGTAATCTTACCAAACATTCCTACCAGTTCCGCTGCATTTTCACCTGTCTCCTCGCCAAAGGTTCCGGTGTAGAACATCATGAAATCGCCAATGTCAACGGTTGTCTGGCTGTCCAGCTCAATATTTGCATAAGCATCTGCGGAATAATCAAATTTTTTATTATCTACGGTGATGGAATGATTGTCGCTGTCCCCATCCTTGTCTGCATCAACAGAAACAGGGAGCATATCGGGCTTAAAAATAACATCCTCCGCCTCTGCATTTTTGTAGGAATAAACATTACCGTTTCTCTTGGTAATCTCCACGTAGGCAACGTCACCGCACTGCTCCACGGGAGTCTCCAGTGTTCGCAAATCAGGTCTTACGCCTGCGTATATGGTCACAATGTCTCCCACTGCCAGCTCACCCTTTGTATACTCAAAGGTTCCCTTGGTCAGCTCTGCAGGACCAATTTTACCGTCAGAGTCTGCGGTATAAAGCGCAATGCTTAAGGTTTCAACAGTCTCACCCTCATTGGTAATATTCTTTAAATCCTCTGTGGAAATAAAAGTAATATCCTCTTTATAGGAAAAATTTAGAACCTCTTCCATATCAGTGGTGAAGTTAAACTCACGCACGCTCTCCAGCTCATCCTTGAAATTAAGTCTGCTGTCCGTCAGCTTTATACGGAAGGTGGAACCCTCTGCAAAGCCATCCTCTGCAAGAAGATTCACACTCTCGCCAAAGGGGTTGCTGCCCGTAATGGTGAAGGTTCCGTTACTGCCCGATACGTTAATAAAATTCTGCTGGTCGGGGTCGGTAAGGTTAGTTGCCTCAATACCCGCCAAAACAGTGGCAGCATCAAGGGTTTTATCCTCCGCCACAACTGTGATTGCAAAATCAGGAGCTACATTCTGCGCACTTGCAAAGGTTTTACTTTCTATCGTCTCTAAAGGAGCTTCCTGTGCATAAGAAGCATAGAGAGTCATGTTTTCTGATACGATGGCATCACTTTCCACGGGCTGTTTTCCCGCTTCATCATAGTACCAGCCTACAAATATGTACCCCTCTTTATACGGCGTAGGCAGACTGCTGATGGGAGTCCCCACCGCAACAGTCTTCTGCCCTAAATCAGTTCCGCCGTTTGATACAAGGACTACATTTCGGTCGGTATTCGAAGGCTGCGCAGGAGCACTGCTGCCGGCATCCTCAACATTGTCGTCCTTGTTGTCTTTTTCGTCTTCTTTGTTCTCCTCCTTATTTCCGGTAAAAAGGTCAATTATCTTATCAATGAAGCTCTTGTCCTTATCCGTTTTTTCTTCCGGCTTACTCTGAGGCTCCACATTGTCGCCCGGCAATGCTGTCGGTTCCGGCTCCTCCTTTTTGTCATCCCCGGCATTGTTTTCAGCTGTGTCCGTCGGTTTCTCCACGGCTTCATCCTTTGAGCTCTCAGGCAAATTCTCTGCCAACAAAGCTTCGGTCTGCTGATTATCTGCCGGAACATCATCCTGATTTCTCAACATGGGTACTACCACTACCACTGCCATAACAAGCACTACTACACCCAATGCACTAAGTACAGCTATCTTATTTCTGGCAATAGCTTCCTGTAACTTCCTCCACATACACTTTCCTCCTTGTGTAAATTATCTCTATGAACCCTTAGATATATTATTGAACAAAACCGCTATGCAGTGGCTCACCAGGACTGTGGTGCCCCCTAACCACAGAATGTGTGTCCTGTTGTTTTCCTCGCAATAGCTTTTCATAGTCGTTTTGTTCCAGCCCTCTTGTTAATTTTCTTTTGTTCTATTATAATGGCATTATAAATCGTCCCTAAAGGGACGAGTCAAGGAAATCTAGGAATAAAGTAGGAGAAAATACAATGAGTAAACAAGACGCCAATCTCTTCCGGATCGGTGAAGTAACAAAAATCTTCGGTATTACCCGCAAAACCCTTCTGGTCTATGAGGATATGGGGCTTTTAACCCCGGCAGTGAAGGATAATGACAGTGGCTTTCGCTACTACACAGCAGATAATATGACCCAAATCCGTTCTATCCGCTCTCTACAATCCCTGGGCCTGTCACTGAAGGAGATTTGGGAGTATTACTATGATATGGAAAATATCGATAAGCATTTGCAGAGACTTTGGGAGCTGCGGGCTGCACTGGACAGAAATATCCAGATGCTTCAGGTGCGCTCTACCAAGCAGGGTGATCTGACCGTCCACAATACAACTCTGCCTAAGCAGGTGTGCTTTTGCCGGCAGTACCAGTGCAAAGATATCGCTGAGGCTACGATAAAGCTACGGGACACCTATATTGCTGCTGCACGCACGGGAAAAATGTCCATGAACGCGAGAATGTTCACTATGCGTATGAATCCTAATCCGGAAATACTTGATCTCATGTGTAGTATCCCTGTGGAGAACAGCTTTGAGGGTCCTGAGCGGATGGAATTTGCAGAGACCGACGCTCTGTGTATCTACTACCGCGGCCCATACGAAGGGACTGCCACAGCAATTTTAGCTCTGTTGAAGCACATCAAAGAAAATGGTATCGAGACCACGGGGGCATTCCGCTCTATTTATCTGGAGGGTCCACCCAACCGGAGCGATAGCAGCGCAGATTATATTACGCAAATTGCCGTACCGATTAAGAGGTTTGAGCGAACATAACTTATCACTTATAAAATTTTAAGATTAACCAAATGGCATTGGCAAGATAGTCCCGCGTTTTTATATAAATATAGAGTTCCGCCTCCCTAGCAGGTCACGATTATCCCGCCATCATTGGCATACATACTACTAATGCCGGCAGTATCTAAGATAATGATATCCCTAAATTGTGCCTTCTCAAGCAGCAGCTCCTTCATATGCTCCGCTCTCTGTGGTGCATTACAATGGGTAATCATCAAGCGTTTCTCCGAAAGATTGGGCACTTCCGAAACCAAATACTCCTCCAGTCTTGCAAGCGCCTTCTTCATGCCGATACACTGTCCCTGCTGGGCAATCTGCCCACCGTCGCTAATCATTATGGGCTTAATACTTAATGTGGAGGCAACCATAGCCTTTACATTGGACAGACGCCCATTTTTACGGAGGGTATCCAGGTTGTCCAATACGAAATACGTGTGCATCTCATCCCGGTATTTCTCCCCCTGCTTCACCACCTCTTCAAAGGAAAGTCCGGCTTCCTCCAGCTCCATCACCCTCAGTGCAATCTGGGTCTCCCCACAGCTTGCCGACTCCGAATCAAATAACGTGGATATTCTTCTCCCCAAACTGTTCCTGATACAAATTCGCCCCCAGAATGGCACTGTTATAGCTTCCACTAAGCTTTGCAGACAAGGTCACCACATAAATATTGTCCGCGTCACAGTTATACGCTTTCATAAAGCGCTCCGGAGAAGGACAGGAGGATTTGGGACAAAATAACACCTTTTGACACTCCCCCGTATCTTGTTGTATACTCAACCTAAAGTATTTTTTAAGGAGATTTATCCATGCTGGCACTGAAAGTTTCTTCCATGAAATCCTTCATGAATCATCTGCTGGTGGGGTCTGCCTTTGACAATTTTCTTTTGGCAGAGGGCACCATTTCCACCGCAAATACCTATACAATAGATGGACATATCAATAAGGAATTCTATCAGGGGGACGATACGGTATCCCTTCTCTACGATTTTTCCACATGGGCGGATATGAAGGGGCTTTGCTTTAACCTGATTAAGGGAAAGAGAACTCCTCTCTACTTTAAACTAGTTCTCCACTTTAAACCGGAGCTGGTAAGTAAGCTTCTTGCGGCCGGAAGCTGTAGCCTTCCAACGGAGCAGGTGAAGGCACTGGTGCTTACCATCAAATACGACGGCAGCGGCGCAGTTCTGACCACAGGCACTGCCCTCCATACCTTCGTAATGAACAAGGAACCGGACACCATCTGGGATAAAGCCATTACCCAGTTTCTCTCCAGGGAAGGAATCGAATACGAAATTTTATAACCGGGAGGACTCCTTGCGTACGCTCCTTAGCTCTTACTGTCTGGTATGGGATTTAAAAAATAAGCTGGCGATATAACCAAAAATCAGGGCTGCTCCGGTTCCCACGGCACCTGCCTTAAAGCCACCGGCAAAGAGCCCCAAAAAGCCCTGCTCATCCACTGCCTCCTTTACTCCCTTCATCAGTACATTCCCAAAACCAAGAAGGGGCACACTTGCTCCGGCCCCGGCAAATTCTGCAAAGGGCTGGTATACTCCGATAAAGCTTAAAACCGCACCGGACACCACCAAAAGCACCATGATTCTTCCTGGAAGCAGCTTGGTCTTCTCCATCAGAAGCTGCACCAGCGCACAGATAATCCCACCAATAATAAACGCTTTTAAATAATCCATAAAAATAACCTCTTCACTAACCATTTTTTATAGTTTGTGAAAAGGTTATTTATTTTATACATCTTTCTTTTTATGGAACCATTCCGTAGGAAGCTGTACCAATATCACTGCGGAAAATACCACCACGCAGCCCAAAATCTGTCTGCCCGTCATAGTCTGGTCCGTGGTCAGCACTCCCAGCTTATATGCCACAAAGCCGCCAATGGTGGCAATCACCGATTCCAGACTCATTAACAGGGCTGCAATCGTAGGATTTAAATCCTTCTGGGCAATAATCTGCAAGGTAAACGCCACACCGCTGGACATAACCCCCGCATAAAGAAGGGAACCCAGCGCCCCCTTTACGGTCTCCACCGTAGGTGCCCCAAAAAACAGGGACAAAAAGCTACACACAATACCGCAGAATAAAAACTGGATAAATGATAAAAGCACGCCATCCGTCTGAGGTGAAAAATGGTCAATCACCATAATATGTACCGTAAAGCCCACTGCACACAAAAGCACCAGTGTATCCCCGAAGCTTAAGGAAAAGCTCTCCGTCATGCACAAAAGGTATATTCCTATGGCTCCCATACCTGCTGCCAGCCACACCTGCCATTCCACCTTCTTGTGAAACAAAATCCCCGCAATGGGTACAAAAATCACGTAAAGCGTGGTTAAAAAGCCTGCTTTTCCCACGGTGGTATATACCATCCCGTACTGCTGCAGCATACTGGAAAAGGTCAGGGCAATACCGCACAGGATGCCCCCCTTAATGTTCAGCGGCCAGTTTATATTTTTGTAGATATCCTTATTTAACAGCCGGCGCACCAGCACCAGCCCAAGCAAAAAGGTGGAGCCGATGATATTTCGCACCCCTGTAAAAGCAAAGGGACTTAAATAATCCATGCCCTTGCTCTGGGCAATAAATGCCGTCCCCCAGATAAAGGCTGCCAAAAACAGCAAAAAGGAATTCCGTGTTGTCTTACCTTTCATATTCTGCAATTTCCTTCACAATCTCTCTAAGCATTTTATTATCACACTCTATGGTAATATGCGCGTATTTTTCATACATGGGTGTACGCTCTGCATACAAGGCCGCAAGGTCCTGTCCCGGCTTTAGGGTCACCCCTCTGGCATTTAAATCCCCCAGTCGCTCCTTAATCTCCTCATAGGAGAGCGAAAGATATACCACCGTGCCGATTTTCCGCAGATGCTCCATAGCCTCTTCCCCATAGATGGCACTGCCACCTGTGGCAATCACGGACCTTTCCACAGTAAGCCCCGCATTCACATCATTCTCAATTTTCCAGAAGCCCTCCACTCCACTTTCCTCTATCAGCTCATGCAGAAGCTTTCCATACTTCTCCTGAATCACTAAATCCGAATCAATGAAACCATATCCCAGCCTCTTGGCAAGTACCACACCCACAGTACTTTTCCCTGCACCGGGCATTCCGATTAAAATAATATTCTTCATATATTCCCTTTCATAGGTAAAGCGGGAAGAAGCTCTTCCCGCCATTCATACCCCGTATACGTCCAGCCGCTCCGCTCCCCCGGGTGACACCGGGGCTTTCCTGCTGCTGCCCTTACTCATAGAGCAGCACACCTTTCATGGCTGAACCATTAACCCAAATATGCGATTACTTCCACTTCACAAAGAACATTCTTTGGAAGCGTCTTAACTGCCACGCAGCTTCTGGCAGGCTTCTCGGTAAAGTACTTACCATACACCTCATTAAATGCTGCAAAATCACCCATATCCGCAAGGAAACAGGTGGTCTTCACAACCTTGCTGTAGTCCGCACCTGCCTCTGCAAGTACAGCCCCAAGATTCTTCATTACCTGCTCTGCCTGCTCTGCGATGGTACCCTCCACCACGTTACCGGTAGCCGGGTCAAGTGCAATCTGACCAGAGCTGTAAAGGGTGTCTCCTGCCACAATCGCCTGTGAATATGGTCCGATTGCTGCGGGTGCCTTATCTGTTGAAATTTTCTTTACCATAAATATATCCTCCGTTCCTATTATTTTGTCACTATTCTGAGCCCCATTATCATGGACGTCTCTCGCCCTGTAAAAGCACGATGCCCAAATCTACTGAAAATTGCATGGCTCCGAATAGTTACCTCCGTTCAAATTCTGTCTCCGGCTCATCGAACTCTGCGTACACATAAAAGCCTCTGGGATTCTCCTTAATATCCACCACCACGCCCTCTCTGGACCGCAGTCTGTAGCGGAACGGTACGTTGCCGGACATGGCAAGTGCCGGATTAATGGTGTAATAATAATTACTGGGCAAAAGCCCCTCTGTGACAGTGATTTTGTCTCCCACCTGCAAAAGTCCCTGTCTCTCCATCTTAAACTCCATTCTTCTCATCCCAATAACCACATCCCTTCACAAATTGCCGGATACAGCTTATTCTACTAAAATCTGTCAGTCTTTGCAAGCCCCATTAAAGCTTCTCCAGCACCACTCCATGGCAGATAGCAGGTACGCTCTTACCCTCGTTAAAGCTGGTTTTGCTAAGAAGCGCCCCGGTAGGTAAAAAAAGCACTCGCTTCCATTCACCACTTGCAATCTGTCCGATGATATAGGCTGCCAGGGTTACCGCCGCACAGCCACAGCCACTACCGCCGGAATGGGTGTCCTGGGTTTCCTTATCATATATCAGAATGCCACAATCCGTATGAACACCACTAAGGTCAAAGCCCCTGTCACTTAAGAGCTTGAGAAGCACCTCCTGCCCCACATATCCCAAATCCCCTGTAATAATTTTATCGTAATAGTCCGGTCTGCGATTATAATCGCACAAATGCTGGGCAATGGTATCCGCTGCCGCCGGCGCCATACAGGCCCCCATATTCATGGAATCCTTTAATCCATAATCTACAATTTTGCCCACGGTTCCTCCGGTAATCTTTACGCCACAGCTTTGTCCGCTCTGGGAGGTCATGATAAATGCACCGCTTCCCGTCACCGTCCAGGTAGCAGACAAAGGTCTCTGATTACCATATTCCAGTGGAAAACGAAACTCCTTCTCTGCACTGGAAAAATGGCTGGAGGTCACACTAAGTACCCGCTCCGCCATGCCTCCTGCTACCAGCATACTTCCTACCAGAAGACCTTCCCCACAGGTGGAGCAGGCACCGTACAGCCCCAGAAAAGGAAGCTGATAATCCGCAATACCAAAGGAGGTGGCCATACACTGTCCCAGAAGGTCACCTCCCAGCATATAACGTACTTCCTCACCCTTTACGCCGGTCTTTTCCAGCACCTTTCCCACTGCCTTTATCTGGAGATTACTCTCTGCCTCCTCCCAGGTATTTCCACCCACTCTCTCATCCGGGCACACCTCATCAAAATACTTCCCCAGAGGACCCTCTGACTCCTTCTGCCCCACTACACTGGCTGCTCCCTGTAAATAAACGCCCTTTTCATAAGCCACACTGGCCTTACCGATTGTCTGCATAACCGTTACTCCTTTTTTCCTTAGAGTAACCATATTTTCTTAAAAAATACAAAGAGCCGTCACTTTTCAAGCGACAGCTCTTTCATTTACTCCTGCTGCGGAGGTACATCCACTTCCTCCAAATAACTGGTTACAGCATATACATACTGACCGTTATACAACATCTTGGACCAGCCCGTTTCCTCACACTTACCAACGCGAGGAATGGCTTCTCCATTATTCAGTTTCACAACCACCGTAGCATCCCCCTGACCGGTACTTGGCTCGCTGCGAAGATTGGTCCGGTTCTTGGCTGTTACATAATCCGATACCGGCGCAAAGTTCATACCCATATCATTGGATGGCGGCTCCGGTGTAGGCGTAGGCGTTGGCTCCGGTGTAGGACTAGGCTCCGCCGTCTTTACCGGCTCTACCACATCCTGAATACTGCTTACCGGGATGTCCGCCTGAATGGGTCCCTTCTGACTATGGGTCACATTCCACACGATAAAGCAAAATACCACCACAAAGATGATACACGCTATGACACCGATGAATGCACCTACAATATCTGTCTGTTCATTTTTATAATCATTATTATTCTGCTTCATATCTCTCTGCCTGAGCTTTAATCAGCTCCTCATCATCAAAGTAGTTAATACGCATCGCACTCTTAACCTCGGACAAGGTGGCGGCTGCCGTATTTCTGGCATCCTCACTGCCCGCCTTTAAGATATTGTAAATCTCCGGGATGTCCTTCTCAAACTCTTTTCTGCGGGTTCTGATTGGCTCTAATTCCTCCTGCATTACGTTGTTAAGGAACTTCTTCACCTTTACATCTCCCAGACCACCTCTGGTGTAATGGCCTTTTAGTTCATCCAGATTTGCATATTCGGGTAAGTACCTTTCAAAATGCTCATCCTTACAGAAGGCATCCAGATAGGTAAATACGGTATTGCCCTCTAAATGACCCGGGTCGGAAACCAGAAGATGGGTAGGGTCGGTATACATACTCATAATCTTCTTCTTCACGTCATCTGCACTGTCTGCAAGATAGATACAGTTGCCAAGAGACTTACTCATCTTCGCCTTACCGTCAATACCGGGAAGTCTGCCACAGGCGTCGTTCTCCGGCAGAAGTGCCTTAGGCTCTACCAGCACGGGAGCGTACACCGTATTAAACTTATGTACAATCTCTCTGGTCTGCTCAATCATGGGAAGCTGGTCCTCGCCAACCGGTACCACATTGGCCTTAAATGCGGTAATATCCGCCGCCTGACTGATGGGGTAGTTAAAGAATCCCACCGGAATACTCTGCTCAAAATTACGCATCTGAATCTCGTTCTTCACGGTAGGATTTCTCTGAAGTCTCGCCACCGTCACCAGATTCATATAGTAAAAGGTAAGCTCTGTAAGCTCAGCCACATGGGACTGGATAAACAGAGTGGACTTCTTAGGGTCCAGTCCGCAGGCCAGATAATCCAGTGCCACCTCGATAATATTCTGACGCACCTTCTCCGGATTGTCAAAATTATCGGTAAGTGCCTGTGCATCCGCAATCATAATATTAATCTTATCAAACTCACCGGAATTCTGAAGCTCAACTCTTCTTCTGAGGGAGCCAACATAATGACCTACATGCAATCTTCCGGTGGGTCTGTCACCTGTCAAAATAATTTTTTCCATAATAAAACTTCCTCCACAAGGGTCATTCACCCAATATATTGACTATATTACCACAAATTTGACAATTTTACAACTTTCTTAAGCCCTTTGGATAGTGATTTTTCATAACTGCTCCCGCGGCCTTGCCCCAGCCCAGAGAATATCCGGATGTGGTAATCAGATGCCAGCCCTTTCCCTGCGTGATATTAAAGGTCTGACCGCCTAAAAATCTTAATGCACTGCCATCCTCCGGGTCCAAATCAAAGCTTGCCTTTACATCCTGCGGCTTTAGGGCCAGTGCCAGCGCATGGGAAGGTTCGAAGCGATTCTTTTTCATAGTTCCCAGATGCAGGCCCGGACGAAGCACCTTCAGTTTATAAAGGGACGGCATATTTACAGGTCCTAAATACAACTGGTCCCCATACTTGATGTATACGCCCTCCAAATCCACATTCAGGCACTCCCTTGCAAATTCTTTATACTCGGTAAGCTCCTTGGGATTTACCCCCTTCTCAAGCCCATACAGACTGCGCACATCCCCCTCTGTCTCACCTTCCTTTTTAAGCACTGCCAGGTAATGTCCCTCACCGTCGGTCATATGGGGCCAGATACGCATGGTATGCTCCATCCCCTCTGTTTCATGCTCACACCACTCACTTCTTCCCGGCGCAAAGCCCTCCGGCTTTTCTACAGGTAAAATCTGATACTCCGGGTGTCTGCTTAAGAACCTGCTGATGCTCCCCTCATTCTCCGTAGGAGCAAAGGTACAGGTAGAGTACACCAGCCTTCCCCCCGGACGAAGCATCCTGTCCGCACATTCCAAAATACCATCCTGCCTTTCCCCGCACAGAGCTACATTCTCAAGACTCCACTGTCCGCAAGCCTCCTCATTTTTACGAAACATCCCCTCTCCGGAGCAGGGGGCATCCACCAAAATCTTATCAAAATATCCGGCAAAAACCTCCGAGAGCTTCTCCGGTGTCTCATTGGTCACGATGGCATTACGGATGCCCATGCGCTCCACATTCTCTGAAAGAATCTTCGCTCTCGCCGGATGAATTTCATTACACACAAGCAGACCTTCCCCGCCAAGTGCCGCCGCAATCTGGGTGGATTTTCCGCCCGGCGCAGCACACAAATCAAGGACCCGCTCCCCGGGCTTTACCTCCAAAAAGGGCACCGGCGCCATGGCACTGGGCTCCTGAATATAGTACACCCCCGCCTCATGAAAAGGGTGCTTTCCCGGCGCATCCTCTGCCTCATAATAATATCCGTTTTTCTCCCAGGGCACAGGGCGCATCGTAAAAGAAGCCTTCTCCAGAAATTCTGCTTTCTCCCCCTTTAAGGGATTAAAGCGCAGTGCCTGAAATCTGGGCTTCTCAAAGCCTGCCTCAAACGCAGCATACTCCTCCCCCAGCATATCCTTCATTCTATTTACAAAATCCATTGGAAGCATATTTGTTCTCCCGCTTTCCGTTCACTAGTCTTTTGAAAAATTCACATCTTCCTTATCATTGTACCATGCTACAAATTAACACGCAAATATTATGCAATAAATACTTCCGTTCCACTGAAAATGTGGTACAATGGGGGCAGCAAAAGCAGGCGGGGGATGGTATCTTTGGATTGGTCATAGGTTCTCGCCGGGGCTCGGGGATATGCCCGAGCCCCGGCGAGAACCTATGACCAATCCAAAGATACCATCCCCCGGCGGAAAGCAGGACGATATGGAGAAGATTGTAAGATGTGCCGCAGTATTTTCAGACCACTGTGTACTTCAAAGAAATAAAGCCATAAGAGTATGGGGAATAGCGGACGATGATGTGAAGGTTTGTGTCAGCATCCACGGGCAGAGCGCAGAAGCTACAGCAGTATGCAATAAGTGGGAAGTGACCTTACCGGCTATGGAGGCAGGCGGCCCCTATACCATGACCATTTCCGGAGACGGTGAAGTATTTCAGGAATTTTGCGATGTAATGATTGGAGAAGTGTGGATTGCCGGCGGACAGTCCAATATGGAATTTGAGCTGCGCCAGGAAGCGGAGGGCAAGGCGGCAATGGAAAGGGCGAAGCATAAGAACGTCCGCTTTTACTATGTGCAGAAGAAAGCCTTTATGGATGAACATTTCTACGAAAAGGAGCGCACCAGTCACTGGATGACCGGTGAGGATAAGGATGTGGAAATCTGGTCCGCTGTGGGCTATTACTTTGCAGAACAGCTCTCTGAAAAATTGAACTGCTGCGTGGGTATCATCGGCTGTAACTGGGGCGGTACCAGTGCCAGCGCATGGCAGGACAAGGACTCCCTCCTCTCCCATGAGGATACCGCCATCTATTGGGAAGAATACGAAAAGCTTCTTGCAGAGCAGGACCCTGCCGCATATGAGAAGGAGTTACAGGAATATAAAGTCTGGCATGCTGACTGGCAGCCCCGTATGGATGCTTACTATGCAGAGCACCCCAATGCACTTTGGGATGAAGCACTGGCAGTGGTAGGAGAATGTAAATGGCCCGGACCCATGGGTCCCAAGCATGAATTCCGCCCCTGCGGACTTTACGAGACCATGCTGCGCCGGGTTACTCCCTATACCCTTGCAGGAGCCATTTACTACCAAGGGGAAAGTGATGACCATAGACCCAACAGCTACTACCATCTGCTCAAGAGTCTTATCTACGCATGGCGCAGAGATTTTAAGGATGAGAACCTGCCGTTTATCTATGTACAACTCCCGGCTCATCACTACATCTCCAATGAGACCAATGACCACTGGTGCATCATCCGCGAGGCCCAGTTAAAGCTTCATCGAGAACTTGAAAATACCGGTCTTGTGACCGCTATGGACCTTGGGGAATACAACAATATCCATCCCGTGCATAAAGAACAGGTGGGAATTCGCCTTGCACTTCAGGCCCTGTATCATGTATATGAGAAATGCGAGAAATCCCAGGCTTACGGCCCCCTCTATGAAAGCCATGAAACCATGGATAACACCATCTGCATTTCTCTGGAAAACAGCGCAGACGGGCTTATAAAAAGAAATACCCACGTTTCCGGCTTTGAAGTTGCAGGCGCAGACCATATTTTCTTCCCGGCAGAGGTGGAAATCCAGGGAGATAAGCTTATCGTAAGCGCAGAACAAGTCCCCTCTCCTGTGAAGGTGCGATACCTTTGGGTGGATTATGGGTTGTGCAGCATTTATGGTACCAACGGACTTCCACTGGCTCCCTTTCGCGCTTAAATATATTATGCCAAAAAGAGGTTATCCCTATGGTCACAAAATGACCGGAGGGACAACCTCTTTTTTAAAATTCTCTACACCTGCACCACTGCATCCTCACTTACGCCTGCTGCAAGCGCCAGCTTCTTCCACTTCTCACTCTCCGCAATAGCCGCATCACGCTCCGCTCTCGCCTGCGCCGTATTTCTACGCTCCGCCTGTATATCCATCGGTTCCATATTCTCAAATAAATATCCCATACTACCGCTCCTTATCCTCTCCAGACATCTGTCAGTTTCCTCCTCCGTGGCATTCACTCTCCTGCACAGAGTCCGCACCACCGAAATCAGAATATCCCGTATCCCCTCGTCCACACCATCCAGTACATCTGCCAGCACCTCCCCTTGAATGTCCGTAAACGCCGTTAAATCCTCCACTGTCTGTATCTTATTCAGCAGCATAATCAGACTCATCACATTTCCCCGGGCAAGTAGCTCCTCATTGCTAATCTGATGGATATCCACCAGCGAATAGGTAAAATTGGGTACAAATTCCCGGAAAACATCTGCAAGCTCAATCCTGTCTTTGAACTCCATCCCGGCCGTCCACTTATCCTTCCCCTCGTAGTACACGATGGGCAGAATAGGCGGATAACGAAAAGACTTATTCTTCACCTTGTCCTTAAAGCCCTCCCCAAAGGATTTCTCATATTCCGTCCAAATACAGACCATGTATTTGAGTAGCTGCATAGGTACATTATAATCCACTATGCTCTTATGTTCAATTAGCGAAATCATATAAAAAACGAAATCCTCTTTCTCACATTTTATACAAATACGTTTAATCGTGTCACTTTCAAACTCCTTTCCAAAGAACAGAATAAACCTCTCCGTATAATCCTCAATGTTTTCCGCCCTCACCCTGCGGATGATGGGATGGTCAATATTTTCCCTTAGAAATGCCGCACAAAGCTCCGCATCCTTAAAGATAGTTTTCCCCTGCACGTCACGATACTTTACCGGCAGAGTCTTCACAGCTTCAGACATAAAACTCCTCCTCTTTCGATATAAACCTAAAATACTTTGAAAAATTGCCGGAACCGGCTTAGAAAAATCGGGTCGAACGACCAAGGGTTGTACCCCAGCTTGAATAATTTTATTATACCAATAATAAAATATTTTACAATATATTTTTAAATCTTTTTTCTCAGCACGCAAAGAAACCGGGGCAAAATGCCCCGGCTTCTCGCTTTATGGTTGTTTCACAATATTTACTTATCCAAAGGATAACTAACCAAGTTACTTTTCTTCTTTATACGTCATTACATCAGCCAGAATTTCATCAAATTCAACCTCTAATTCCTCACGTTTTTCTTGTGGCACCAAACGCAACAGTTTTCTTACAAATATAGTCAACCTATTCATATATCTTAACTGTCTATCTGTCATTTCTTCCATCCTTCCACCGCCCTTCTAAATACATTATAGGCGGATTTAAAACAAGTGTAAAGCCCCTTTCCCAGTAAAAACTGTCCGAATAAACAAAACTCCCCCTTTCTAACGATAAACTTAAAAACCTTGAAAAACTGCCGGAACCGGCTTAGAAAAATCGGGTCGAACGACCACGGGTTGTACCCCAGCTTGAATAATTTTATTATACCAATAATAAAATATTTTACAA
>CAZOSU010000003.1:25745-25833 GCA_964582515.1 uncultured Acetatifactor sp.
TATATTTTTAAATTTTTTTCTCAGCACGCAAAGAAAGGGGCTGTCGGTTAATGTGAAATTTTAACCATTTCAGCTCCCAAAGAAAGTA
>CAZOSU010000004.1:0-24528 GCA_964582515.1 uncultured Acetatifactor sp.
TACATCCGGAAAAATATTGGAGCCATAGGGCTGATAATCTACCCGGAAAAGCTCCTTGTCATAAGTCAGACCATAATGCTTTTCAATATACTCCAGTGTGGGCGGGTAGAGACCTTCTACCGCATAGCACTGGGAAATGCTGCGGTGCAATGCAGTTTCCAGACTCTCTTTTTGCTTGGCAAGAGTGGTGGCGCTGACAGAAGAAATTCCTCTGATAAAAAGAACTGCTATAATGATGAACAGAATCAATGGTAGCGCATAAACGGTCTTTTTCAAAAACTCCCCGCGGGAGGGCTCAAATCGATTTGCCATGTCTGCCTCCTTATCCGATGCTGGACATAATGCCCATCAGTGGAAGAATGACGGATAAAAGGATAAGTCCCACAATTACGGAAAGAATAATGACCAGAGTGGGCTCAAGGACGGAAATAATGGACTGAAGCTTTTGGTCCGTTTCTTTTTCGTATTGGTCCGCAATTTTCCTTAGAACCACATCGATATTTCCGCTACGGTATCCCACGTTGACCATGCGGGAGTGCATGTTGTTAAAGATACCGGAATTAACCAGAGCATCCGAAAGGTTATCTCCCTTTTTCAAATCTTCTTTGCATTTCGCAATCTTCTTTTCCATTTCTTCATTGCCGACAAGCTCCTTTACCATATCCAGACTGGCAAAGGTATCGATACCGCTGCGTAAGGTCATAGCCATACCGCTGGCAAAACGCTGGCAGGCAAACTTTTGCATAAATCCCTTGGTGGCAGGAAAATGTGCCAGAAGAAAAAGAGCCTTTTCCTTCATAACGGGAATATTCAGACTACCGTATACCAGAATGAACAGTACTACTAAAATGAATACGCCGACGCCTGAGTAGCGGTTTAGTGCCTCGCCCAGATGCAGAAGAGAACCGGCGATACCGGTCATTTCATTTCCAAGCTCGGAGAAAACCTGATTGAAAATGGGCAGAACCTTGGTCATCAGGACGAAAATCACAAGGAACATCATAACAATCATAACCAGTGGATAGGTAATGGCGCTCTTAATGCTCTCCTTGATATTTTCTTCCTTCTCATAGTATGCAGCCAGAGAAGAAAGGCAGTCGTCCAGATTACCGGATTGTTCCCCCAGCTTAATCAGATGAATGCAATAGTCGGGAAAGGCTTCTGTCCGTCGCAGAGCCTCGTAAAAGGGCTCGCCTTCCTTACAGGTGGCTATGATTTCCTCGATAAGTGCTCGGCCGTCCGTAGAACGTGTATCGGACAGGAGGATTTCCATGGCGGAAAAGGGTGTGATACCCGCCTGCACCAGCAGTGCGGTCTGAGATAAAAATGTGTTAATCTCCGGCGCGGTTAGTTTCTTGTTCATAAATTTGACCTCATTAATAAATGTATTTTACGGTGTAATTGGAACCATCACCGATAAATTTCTTCAGCTCCTTTTCTCCGGTGCTGGCACCGAAGGTAGGGTCCATCAGACTCCAGGAGTGTCCATCAAATTGGATGATGCCGTTCACCCAGCCGATTTCCTCCAGATAGACACTAATCCAGGCATGGTAAGCATTTCCTGCATAACCAACCTCCAGACGGGTAGGAATGCGCTGGCTGCGCAGCATACTGGTCATGATGGCAGCGTAATCCAGACAGATGCCCTTGCCGGCCTCCAGGGAAGCGTCGATATCCGAAATATATCCGCTGAGACTGCCGGAGACGGCGGCATTTGCTTTGTCATGGTCATAGTCAATGTTTTCGATGATATAATTATATACAATGGATACAAAGTCAAGGTCGCTTGTGGCTTGCCTGCGAAGCTCTGCGGCAAGAAGTACAGCTTTTGTATCGGCGGTGTAATTACAGTACTGACTGGGGCGCAAATAGGGTGAAAACTGGTCGTCAAGAGAAATTTGCAAGCTGGTAGTAAAGCAGGTGGAGTAGGAGGTGTCTACAATATTTTCGTAGATTCCCACACTGTAGCTTCCGTTTCCCGCGGTCAGTGGAAAAGCTTCGTAGCCATTACCCGAGATATCGTAGGTACACTTGTAGTCATCCGGTCCCGTCAAAATAAGCTTTACCTTTGGGCAGGTACCGGTATAACTGACGCAGATATAACCGTCGGCTGCGTTGGAGGAGTCGATAGTGACCACATCATTGCCGCAGGTGACTGCACCGGAAGCCTGTGGTAAAGGAACGTAGGGGGCAGAATCACCAAAGGTCACCGAGGAATTGTCCTCCGACGGAGATTCAACCGGTGTATTCTCCAAGGAAGCTGCACCGGGGGTACCGGCAGGAAGAGAAACAGCGGGAACGTCGGTAGCAGAGGGTGACGGGGAGCTGCCGCAGCCTGCAAGCACAGTAAAGCAAAGGCTATATGAAATTAAGCTTAAAAACAGTCTTTTCTTCATAGATATACCTTTTTAAATATCAGCAACCGTACCCCACTTATAGGGGACTTGTGGAAAAAAAGGAAGAGAATTGTAAATATAAAATAATTTCCCTCGTGTGACTGTGGTGTGACAAGTGGTTTTTATAATGGAAACGTATTAACGGTAAAAGGAGAGGTATAACAGTGAAAAAGAGAATGATTATTTTGTGCCTGGCAGCGTTGCTTGTGGGAACCGCTGTAATCGGTGGGACATTTGCCGGATTTAATACAGAAACGGAGCAGCAGGCTATGGCCCAGATTACGACCAAGAGCCTTAGTATAAAATTATTGGATACTACCATAGAAGAGGATGAGGTTCCTTTGGCAAGTGAGGTTGTGACCCTTGCAAATAAGGATGCGCTTATGCCCGGTGATACCCTGGCAGTTTCCAGAAGCATTGCAAATGATGCGGATTATGATTTATACACCCGCGCGACTATTTACAAGCGCTGGGATGACGATAGTCTGGATGCATCAAAGATTCAGCTCATCCTGGGAAGTGAAGAGGACTGGATAGTCTGGTATCAGGATGATGAGCAAATTATTATGTATTACCGCCAGCCGTTAAGCGGCGTAGGGGAAAATGGGACCACGGATGTGACCAGTGAGATGATATCAGCAGTGCAGGTGGGCACAGATATTGACAATGCCTATGCCAATGCGGATATCATTCTGGAATTCGAAATCGATGCGGTACAGAAGCTGGCAGCAGATGCAGCTATTCCGGCAGAATGGGGTGTTTATCCCACCTTTGATGAAGAGGGGCGTATTGTAAAGGTAGCAGAGTAGTAGAAAGGTTATGGACCGTTATGAGGAAGAAAATATTGGCAATTGCATTAACGATAACTGCACTGATGGGAGCCTCCATAACAGCATTTGCTGCGGGAGAGCATCCTACAGTTACCTTTAATGAGGATAAGGTGTTAGAATATAGCAATATCACAGAAACCCCGGAGGGTAAGATTTCTCTGGGCAATGCCTTTGAGGCAGTACTCCCGGGAGAAACCAGAAGTCAGGTAATTACTTTACAGAATGAAAATGCACAAACTGTTGATTTTTACATGAGTGCGGATGTGGTACAGTCTCTGGAGGAGGCGGGTAAGGCATCCGGTGCGGCATATGATATTCATCTTACGGCCGGAGATACGGTGCTTTATGATTCCACGCTGGGCGGATATGATGCTTCTTCCCGGGGAAACGAGGCGGGGCTGGCAGAGATGAATGCTTCTCTGGAAGGGGATGTGTTTGTTGCTACTCTGGAAGAGGGACGGACAGTGGATGTGACTTTGACCATCAGCTTTGATGGTGAGGCCATGGACAATACTTCTGCATCCGACTATTCCAATGCTCTGGGTGCCCTGAATTTTAATTTCAAGGCGGGCTACGAAGAGCCCAATAATGAAGAAGTTGTAGAGAAAATCGTGGTTCGTAAAGGGGAAACCATTTACGAAAAAGAGATTATAGAGATTGTGGATGAGGTTACACCGCTGGCAGTAAAAACCGGGGATAATACCTTTGTGTGGGCAGCAATTGCAGTACTTATTTTAGGTATAGTGTTATTTGTACTTACCGGAAAGAAAAAGGATAAAAAGGGTGCAGGTTTATTTATCACTGCATTGCTTTGCAGCATGACCTGGTCTGTAGATGCAGAGGCGGCAGGTACTTATACCGTTACATATCGTCCGGGCAATGTGGGTAATTTTGCACTTGCGGATACTACTGCCACGGATGTGAAGACTATGGCGGAAGAAGCGGCAGCAGCCATGGGTTATATTTATGATTACGAAGTGACCGAAAATGGTGCCATCAGGCTGTATGTGCCGAAGGGAGCTTTGGTTCCGGCTGCGCCCGGCTATATTGTGGCGAAGGATAGCTATTTTGCAAAAAATGCGACTGTCTGGGGACCTGCCCAGGGGGAAGTGGTAGAAAAGAATATTGATTTTGTGGTGGATTATGGTAAGCTGGTAGATGGCGTGGAGTACACCATCCAGTATCTGGACAGCGAAGATTTGACTTCCATAGCACCGGTTGCCATTGCATATGGTAATGTGGGTTCTGAGGAAACTGCGGTAGCACCGGAGATAATTATGCTGAGCGGGGCGACAACTTATGTGAGGGACAGTGAGGCTGCCCAGAGTATCGTGTTAAGCGAGGATGCTTCCGAGAATGTTATTACGTTTTATTATACTGCAAGGTTTGTTGGAGATGTAACGGAGAATATTATTTATCAGGAGCTTCCCGGAGAAACTGTGGTGGTGACAGAGTATGTGGTTGTGCAGGGAGAGACTATAGTGACCCCCGGCGCAGTACTTGCTCCGGAACAGGAGGGAGTGGAGCTTCCGGATGAGAATGTGCCGCTGGCTCCTAATCCCGGTGAAGAAGATAACACGCAGCAGGCACAGAATCCTGAGCAGCAAACGGATGCTCCTGTAGTAGAGATTCCCGAGGAGAATCTTCCCCTTGCACCGGTGCCGTCCGGAGAAAGTGATACCACAAGAGATATCGTGGATATCAGCGAGGAGGAGGTGCCATTAGCGGATGTGGTAGCGCCGGATGGAAACAATGGTGGTTTGTATGCAGGATTGGGCGTGGCGCTTGCACTGCTTCTGGCAGTGGGGGCTGTGTGGCTTAGAATCAACAGACGACCCCGGGTAGTGGAGAATGAAGAGAATATAGAGGAATAAACAGAGAGACTCACTATGTGGGTCTCTTTTTGCGAAATGGTGATTGAGGATTTGGCTTTAATGTGTTAATATATTAAAGTTGAGGTTAAATGGTGAAGAGGCCTTTTAATAAATGGGAGAAAGTATATGAAGGAAGAAAAGAAGGTAGTAACAGGCAATTTGTTTGGCAGCCTTTGTTTGATATATAAAGACATATCCCTTACAGAAGATATTATTCGTTCGGAAATGGTATCTAAGCTTTTGGCGTACATATTATTGCACCATGAAAGAAAGCTTACTGTTCGTGAGCTTTCCGACATGCTGTGGGGAGACAGGGGTGGCTCGGACAATCCGGCCGGAGCCTTGAAGAATCTGATGTACCGGCTCAGAACAGTGCTTAAAAAGCAGTTCGGGGAAGAGGTGCAGTTTCTAAATACCAGTCAGGGGGCCTATTTCTGGAACCCGGAGGTGGAAGTGGTTCTGGATACGGAGGAGCTGGAGAAAAATGTGAAGGAGGCCAGATTGGCGGAAAGTCTGGATGCGAAGCTGATTTGCTTTGAAAAGGTGTTGGCACTTTATCAGGGAAGCTTTTTGGACAACTATTCCTTTGAGCAGTGGGTAGTGCCTATCTCGGCGTATTATCACTCCCTGTATATCCAGGTTTCCAAGGATTTTGCAAAGATATGTCAAAAAGAAAGGCTGTATGAGGGGATGGAACGGGTGTGTGTTAAAGCCATACAGTTTGACAATCTGGATGAGGAGCTGCATCAGCTGATGCTGGAGGCCATGATTGGGCAGAACAAGCAGCATCAGGCTTTGCAGTACTATGAGGATACCATGAAGCGTTTCTATGAGGCTCTGGGAACCCGGAATTTTCCCTTGTTAAGGGAGGTTCATGGGAAGATTCTGGCCATGAAAAAAGTGTCCGATGTGGCGGATACGGTGGACATTGGTCTGGATGTGCAGGAGGAACGGCCGGAAGGCGCTTATATCTGTGGCTATGCGGTATTCCGGGAGCTGTATCGTATTGAGGCCCGGAGAGTGGGGAGACTGGGGTTGTCGGAGTACATCATGTATCTGACATTGTCAGTAAAAACCGGAGCAGCGGTAAACGAATCTATGGAGAGGTACCTGGTGAACAGAGGTATGGACCGGCTGGAGGGAATCCTGCGAGGGGGGCTGAGAATCGGCGACGTGGCAGCAAGATACAGTGACAGCCAGTTTTTGGTGCTTTTACCCACCTGTACCTTTGAAAGCAGTGAGATGATTGCGGAACGTATCAGAGAAATGTTTTATGCAAATGGTAAAAACAGTAAAGTGGATTTAAAGCACCACATAGAGGAAGTGGCGGCAAAAATATAGCACCAATAGGGAGAAAGGCGAAGATGGTCAATAAGAGAAGCTTTCCCCTCAATGGTTTGAGGGTTTGTATTGATAGTATGACGGATGGGGAAATCAGTGGATTTTTCTACAGTCCCCTGGATAAGGAAGCACATGAGGCACATGGATTTGAGGATTTTGTGTTGAAGGCGGACCAATTGTTTGATAAGTATGGTTATCCCCAGGCATATGTGACAGGACGAAGCTTTCAGCAGGAGCTTCCGGATGGGAATCATTACCGGGGAATGCCGGAGGCGGTACGTACGGATGAGGAAATCCTGTCCTTCCGCGGAAAGCATGCTACCTGTGATATTCTGGTGGAATCCCGCAAAAAAGCCTCCTGGCAGGGCGTTGTGGGAGATGGCCACGGGAAGATGATTGGCCGGTTTGAGGGTGTGCTGGATATTGCAAAAATTATTGAAGAATATTTTGGGTAAAGGTTATGGAACCGTCGCGATTGTGCGGCGGTTTTGTTTTGGGGGAGAATTTGAGGCAAATCAATAGTAAACAAGTCTTATGTGACCGTCATGTGACTGTGAGTTGTTATATTACTTTCAGAGTAAGGATAAAATTACTATGCCAGGGTGAATTTATAGATATTATTCCATTTAGGAGGAACGACGTATGAAAAAGTTATTCCAGAAGGTGATTGTGGTAGTGTTATGCTTTGCGTTATTATGCAATGTTGATTTCTTTGCATTTGCGCAGGAGGATAATGCATCGAGCAGCCTGCAGACGGTTTCCCAGAACGAATCCGTATCCCAGAATGATTCTGTGTCCGCAGGCCAAGCGGGTAAGGATATTACTATCGTTGTGAATCATTATCTGGATGAAGCGGCTGAGGAGAATATGGTTTTTGCACCTGCTACATACGAAAGTGTGGGCTTGGGTGACAGTATCCTGAATGTGGTGAGAGAGAATAGTGGCTTTGTGGCAGAAAGCGTGACTTTGTATGAGGCAGAGGATGGCGTAAAGAGCGGTGAAGGTGTGTCTGTGATGGAGAAGCTGCAGGACAATGGGCTGAAGATTGACATGACCGGAGAGGAATATGTGATTGATGTTGTGTATCAGGAAAGTGCCGGCACCATGAAGAATGGGGTTACCATTTTTGATTATACTGCCGGTAGGGCATCTGATAAAAAATCAGTAAACTATACCGGAAATTATCCGAGTGACGTTCCGTATAATCAGAGAATGGGACTGAAATCTGCGGCAGATGATTACGTAACCTTATGGGAACAGTCCAATGGTACGGGAGAGGATGCTGTAACAAGAAAGTTTAATATTAATGAATATGCCCACTATGATTATAATTACGCGTATGTTTTAGAGGATGATGATCCAAGCAATGATGAGTTATGGAAGGACTATAAAACATCTTATCCGATTCTGCAGGGGTTATTGTTAGGTCTTGATGGCGAGAATTATTGCAATGTGAAATTCCGTTTTACTGACCCCGGTTTTTTTGCAAATGATGGAAAAACAGGAAAAACATTGGTGGAAGGCTATGAGTTTGTTTTTGAACGTGTGGGAATGTCGTACGTGTTATCCAGTGTGATAAACGAAGAGAGAGGAAGTGTATTAACAGACCTTTCAGAATTTTTCCCTTTACCTGCCAACGGAGACAGAAAGAATGATTATTTTGGCATTCGATATGATTTTTCCTTTACGTTGGGGGATTATGTAGGTGATCTTACTTACGGTTTCGTAGGTGACGATGACGTGTGGGTATGTCTGGACGGAGAAGTGATTCTTGATTTGGGTGGAATTCATGGAGCGTATCCGGATTACAAGGGACAGTATAAAAAAGTTACTTATGCACCCGGTAGCGTGGATGTATGGACCAAGATTCTGGGGAAAGAAGAATATACATTACAGGATAAAATTGATTTTGTAAGCAATCCAGCTAATGCAAATAAAGAATACCATGTGACAGTTTTGTTCATGGAGCGTGGTAGTAGTAAGTCTGAATGCTATATGAATTTTGTGGTACCTAACGTAGTAGCAGCACCCCCGGTAGTTACAACCACCGCAAGCTTCCCAATCTACAAGGTAGACGCAGACAGCAAGGAGCCAATCAGTGGTGTAGAATTTACCCTTACGGCAGCAGACAACACGGTAGTAGGTACCGGAACCACGGATGAGAAGGGCAATCTTACCTTCTTTGGATTAGAAGCTGGTACATATTATTTATCCGAAACAGAAGCACAGACAGGCTATTTGCCGGCGGGACCATGGATGGTGACAGTATCCGAATCCCAGTCAGAAAATACGATTACGCCTTACGTATCCAAGGTTTGCCTGGTTTCGGATGCGACGGTAGAGCTGGTAAAGGAAGATGGACGCTACGTGGTAGAAAACACTTCCACGAAATCCGTAGTAGAGTATGATAAGACAGCGACACTCTTAAATAATCAGGACAGAACCTATACCATTGACATTACTGCAAAGGTGAAGGATGGGACCCTTTCCTTTGAGGAGGTGCAGGTGGTGGATTATATCGACCCTCGCTTTGAAATTACGCAGGAGAGTAAGGATATACTGGAGGAAGCCGGGGCCAGCGTTGCAAACTCAGATGGCGTGGAAACGGTAACATGGAGTGGTATCACCCTGACATCTACCCCTTGGGAAGGCGTGATTATTGTGAAGGCAAAGAATGATTTCCTTGGCGGCGATGAGGTTCCTACCAATGGACCGGAGTCCAAAATTGTGGTTAACGGTATTGATTTTGAATTACCGATTCCGCAGGTGGATGTGAGACTTCTGGAACTGGATATCATAGGCGGAGAAACCACCATCTTCCTCGGAGAAGAGGTTACCCCCATGACCTACTGGCAGGACGAGGTGGAAGGAACCTTAATGGCCGATTATACCAATAGCCGGAAACAGAGCTTTACATTTACGCTTCCTGCTTTGAGTGAAGAAAAATGCGAGGAGCTGTTCACTAAGGGAAGCTGCACCGTACCATACGCTTACGGAGATATTTTATTTGGTAATCTGGTCTATCAGGCGGAAGGCGCACCGCTTGCAGAACATGGTGCTGAAGCAGTGGGAAGTCCTTATGAAGTATATGATTTTATCGTGACCTATGAGGCCTTTGACAGAACGAATAATACAAATAACTTATTCGGAAGTGTAAGCGCTGAATGTGAATATGAGGTAAATGTCATCGCCGGTACTTTTATACTGAAGAAAACCATTTATGCATCCGATTATAGGGCTGTGCAGGGGGATCCTGTGTTTAGCTTTAAGATTATGAAGGATGGAGAGTTCTTTGCATACAGAACCGTTCGCTTTAGTGAAATGAAGGTATCCGCTTTAAAGCGGGCGGATGATACCGTTACCCTGGAAGTGGATGTGTTTGAAAATTTAGAGAAGGGTGTTTATACCGTAGAAGAATTGGATACCCTGCGCTTTACCTGCGTAAAGGTGGAGGCATCCGGAAAAGCATATGAAAGCAGTGATGTAAGTAAGAAAACAGCTGTATTTGAAATCGGTTATGATGCAGAAGGAAATGCTACCAGAACAGAGGGCCTGGTAACCTTCACAAACAGAAAAGAGAAGGAAAGGTTTTTCTCTGATACGGATGTGGTAGTAAATACCTGTAGCTTTGACGAGGAAGGCAATCTTGTATGGAGCGCAGATGATTTAACCGGTGTACAGGAGTAGGAAAGGAGAACGGAGATTTATGAAAAAGAAAAGCTTGTTACTTGGCGTAATTGTAGCAGCCGTTCTTCTGGTTACTACCGCGGGTACCACTGTAGCACTGATGAAGGCGGACACAGAGGATATTACCAACGCATTTGAATTGGGAAGCATTGAGACAGAGATTCTGGAAGGTGAGGACGGCTTCAAGAATCCCATGGTGAAGAATCTCGCCGAAAATGATTGCTATGTACGTGCAAGAGTTTTAATCAGCCCGGCCAAGGCATTGGAAAGTGTTGAATTGACAGGTGGCTTTGGTTGGACACTGAAGGAGGATGGGTATTATTATTACAACCGGTCCCTTGCGCCTGAGGAAGTTACCGGAGCCATCTTTGAGAGTGTTAAAATCAAGGATGGTGTGGACTGGCCAAGTCTTGGAATTGAAGACTTTGAAGTAACGGTCTATGAGGAAGCTGTACAGACGGTTTTGTACCTGGATGGAAATGTGGTAACCGACCAGACAGAAATTTGGAAGATTTATGAGGCCGAAAGCGCACAGGACTCAGAAGAGAGCTAGGTGCCGGAGGTGGAGAATTGTTAAAGAAGATATGTAGTTTTTTATCCACGCTTTTGCTGATAATCATGCTGCTTATTGCGGGAGTGCTGGTGCTTCCGCCGCTTATGGGATGCAGGAATATGGCAGTCCTAAGTGGTAGTATGGAGCCGAAAATCGGTGTTGGTGCTTTGGTGGTGGCAAAGGAATGGTCGCCGGAGAAGCTAAAGGTGGGAGATGTAATTACCTATTCTTTGGCGGGAGATACTTTGGTGACTCACCGGATTATTGAGCTTAATACCGAAGCGGGAAGTGTGCTGACCAAGGGAGATGCTAATGATATTCCCGATGGGGCACCGGTTCCCTATGACAGAATCGTGGGAAAGGTATTGTTTAGTGTACCACTTTTAGGGTATCTGACCATGTATATTAAGACACCTATCGGAATTGCCGGAATCTGCGGTTTGCTGATGGTGATGATTGTACTGAATTTCCTGCCGGAGGTGCTTGCAAAGGAGCCGGAAAGGGAAAAGGAAAACAGACAATAGCAGTCATGTGACTGTGATGTGACTACCCGGTGGTAGTATATAGGAAAAGTAAGAAATTCCATACTTATTACATAAGGAGAGGCGAAGATTATGAAGAAGAGAAGTTTGGTAACTATGCTGGCAGCACTTGCTTTAGTAGGAACAGTAGGTATTGGTGCGACTCTTGCGTATTTTACCGCAGAGACCGATACTCTTGAGAACAAGTTTGTATTTAATAAAAACGGCATTAAGCTTGGCTTAGAGGAAATCGTAGAAGATGGTGAGATTATTCCTGCCGGAGAGGATTATCAGTATGATGACCTTGTTCCCGGTGCAGTGGTGGATAAGATGCCATACGTTACCATGCCGGATGGTTCCGTGCCTGCATATGTATTCTTAAAGGTAGAGGTAATCGGAACAGAGAGTGTTTCTGCAGATAAGCTGACCATTACCGGTTATGATACCACCGAGTGGATGGAGATAACCGCACAGGTAGCTGAGGAAGGCGACGCAGCTAAGTACTACGTATATGTGAAGGATGCTGAGGATGGTGCTTTTGCAGTGGTAAGTCCTAACGGTGATGAAGAGGGCGTTACCAAGACAGAGCCTATCTTTACCA
The DNA here is from genome assembly GCA_964582515.1 of uncultured Acetatifactor sp. GTDB lineage: Bacteria > Bacillota > Clostridia > Lachnospirales > Lachnospiraceae > Acetatifactor. Next base: position 11,804 of record CAZOSU010000004.1, read on the forward strand.
ATGTAAGGATTTCTTCTGAGCTTACCGGAGAAGAGGAAGCCCTTCCTTCCATCGTGATTGATGCGGCAGCAGTGCAGGCCTTTGAGGGCGAGGAGCCGGTTGCTACGGATGCAGCACTTGTGGCAGTAAAGGAACTTTTTTAAGAATATAAGGAATGAGAGGAATATAAAATGAAGAGAAATAAAATTGTATTATTTGCACTTTCTTTAGTGGCAGTAGCAGCTGTGGGCGTAGGTTCTACCTTAGCGTATTTCACCGACAGCGATGAGGCAACCAACGTATTTACTATGGGTAACATTGATGTTGAGCTGGAGGAGCCGGGCTGGGAGGAGCCGGACGATGTAATGCCGGGTGATGTATATGCAAAGGACCCCACCATAACGATTGGTGAGGGCTCCATGGATTGCTATGTACGTCTGGAGGTAACCTATGAGGGCCTCACGGAAGCGCAGATTGCCATGTTCTTTGATGAGGATGGGGAAGATGGTAATATCGATATTCAGGAAGGCTGGGTAAAGAGCGGTAATTACTACTACTGGCCGGAAGCACTGTCTGCAGGTGAGAGCAAAACCTTATTTACCGAAGTGAAGATTCCTAAGAGCTGGGGAAATGAGATGGCAGGTGTTGATGTGGTGATTGACATTAAGGCAGAGGCTGTACAGGCAAGTAATTTTGAAGGTGAATTAGAGAAGGACGAAAGTGGTAACATTATTGGCTGGGGCGACGTGGAAATCGCTAAATTTGAATAGGCACAGTAAGGTTAGAAAGAAGATATATCATGAAACAGAGTTTTGTTATCGAGGTCCAAAGCCGGGAGAATCATGGCTGGCAGGGAGCAATTATCTGGGTAGAGGGGCAGAAGAAGGAATATTTCCGAAGTGCACTGGAAATGCTTAAGCTGATTGATTCTGCGGTGGGGAAGGATAAACAAGAAAAATTGAAGGTATGAACAGAAATAAGATTTTGAGCCGAATTTTAAATGGTTTGGCCTTTAGTCTGGTGCTGCTCATTAGTGTGGCGGTGTTACCGCTGTCGCTACCAAAGCTACTGGGTATACAGGTATACGGTGTCCTTACGGGGAGTATGGAACCGGAGTATTCTGTGGGGGGTGTTGTGTATGTGCAGCAGTGTGACACTGCTGCTTTGCATATAGGGGACGTGATTACCTATAACATTGGTTCGGATACGGAGAGTGTGATGACCCATCGGATTGTTGGTGTGGAGGAAGAAACCGGTGCCTTTCAGACCAAGGGAGATGCCAATAATTCCGTGGACCCGGGCATGGTGATGCCGGCAAGCGTGGTGGGTAAGGTGATATTTTACCTGCCCTATATGGCCTATGTAGCTACAGCTTTGGAGAAAGCATCGGGGATAATCAGTGTGGTGATTCTCTTCATTATTGCAGTGATATTGTGGATGCTCTCGGATATTGTGAAGAAGTGTCAGAAGGATTTATTAAGACCGGTAGTGCGTGGCCTTTCCGTTTTGCTTATTGTGGGAGCCGGGGGATATCTGGGAGTGACATATCTGGACGCTAAGGGAAGCAAAGAGGAATACGCAGCGCTGGAGAAGCAGGTATTTGCGGCAGTGGAGGTGACCGGAAATGCCACAAACAGTATAGCGTCCCAAGAAGCAGCACCCACATCCCTCAGTGCTGATGTAGCGGTGCAAAATGCAGTGGCCCAGCTTAAGAAAAGCAATCCTGATACCATTGGCTGGATTAAGTTTGAGAATCCGGATATCAGTTATCCGGTGATGCAGGCGGAGGATAATGAGTTTTATCTGCGGCGCAGCTTTTCCGGGGAGAGAAAAACGGCGGGAAGCATTTTTATGGATACTATAAATCATGGTGATTTTCAGGATGCGCACACGATTATCTATGGTCACAATATGCGTGATTTGTCCATGTTCGGTCAGCTGAAGTACTATAAGGACGAGGAATTTTATGAGGGGAATGAATTCTTCATCATTTATACGGACAGTGCGACTTATCGATATCAGATATTTGCATATTATGATGTGACAGAACGGGATGATGTGTACACCGTGTGGTACACAAATGATAACAATTTTGAAACAGAAGTTGCAGAAATGCTGGAAAAGTCTTATTATGATACGGGAGTGGAAGTGACGGGAGAGGATAAGATCGTGACACTATCCACCTGCTCCACAGAGGGGAACAGGTTTGTTATTCATGCCAAGAGGGTGGCGGAGTAATGATATATATGGGGAAAATGATTAATATTGAAGAAAGTAAAGTACCGTTGGTGCAGAGCATGACCAGCAATTATGACAGCTGGCTTCTAATAACCGGCGTGCTGATAATTGTCATCGGAATTGTATATATGCTGGGGAGTTATATACAATTGTGTGCAGCAAAGAGGCAGAAGGTAAGGGAGTATTCTGCGTTCTACTGCGTGGAGTGTTATATGGGTTGGAATATTTTCAGGTTGCGGGAGGAAGTGCGCAGGCTGGAATGGGGAGCGAGAGAGCTGTAGGAGATGAGACAGCTTTTGTGGAGATAATATGGGGGAGGCAGATTCTTTGGGGAGTCGTGCCTCCTTTCCTGTATTCGGGCTTTTAATTTACAAGGATAATTTTATATGGTATAATCCAAAGATATATAAAGAAGCCTTGGCTTAGTGTATTTATAAAAAGGAAAGGATAAAAATGGAAAAAACAGAGAAAATTATAGAGTTATATGAAAAGAATAACCAATTAATTAAAGCTGCCATAGATAAGATTGTAGTGGAGATTTTTAATAAAAAAGACACGCAGCAGGGAGGACAGGCTATTGTGCTGACCGGTTGTTCTCCTTTGGTAGGAACCACTTCTACCAGTATCAGTCTTGGTATTGCGGTTGCAACCAGCAAGCGAAAGACCTTGGTGATTGACTGTGATGTGAGAAAAGCAATTAAATATAAAAAGCTAAATGAGCAGGCGTCTTTAGGATTGGCGGATTTTCTTCTGGATGAGAAGATTCATCTGGAGGATGTAATTTACAAGACAAATATTGATAGTTTAAATTACATCCCTTGCGGGGACTACGCGGAAAACTCCACCAGAATCCTTTGCTCTGAAAAGATGGGACAGATGCTGGAGCTGCTAAAGCAGCAGTTTGACTGTATTATTTTTGATTGTCCATCTATCACCATAGTTCCGGATGCACAGATTTTGTTTAAGTCTGCGGATGGAATCATTCTTCTGGCGGCACTTGGGGAGACACGTAAGAAGCAGATTAAAGAGGCTAAGATGAAGGTGAAGCCTTTTGCAGACAAGTATTATGGGATGATTGTTAATAAGATTACCCTGGATGTGTATAAACAGAATGTAAAGGATTATGATTATTACCTTGTGAATAAGAAGGGTGAGCAGAAGCTGAAGGGTAATCATGCGTATAAAAAATACCAGAGGGAAGCATTGTCAGGAGGAGGAAAGAAATGAAAAAAATAATCAGAGTTCTTTGCGTGGCAATGTTGGTGATGACTGCAGTACATAACAATGCAATGGTGGCCGGTGCTACAGAGATAGAGCCAATAAGCAGTGCAGTTGAAACAGAATCCTTTATTGTGGTGGAGAGTTATGAACTCAGCAACGAGAGCATTATTCCGGGAAGAGAGTTTACATTAACTCTGGAGCTGAAAAATCCGAGTGAGAATGTGACGGCTCGGGATGTGTTGGTGGATATTATCAATCCGGTGGGCTTTTCTCCTGTTTATGGTACAGTGTCTCAAGTATATGTGGGAGATATGGAGCCAGGAGAGAAAACAAAAATTTCTTTTGAATATGAAGCAGAGGAATATATTGCCAGCGATAAGGTGGATTTCGAGGTGACCATTTTATCTGCAGGAAAGACAAATTATGTTACGCTGCGCACTCCGGTAGGAACGGATAAGCCGTTGACAGTTTCCACCATTACCATGCCGGCTGTTGTGTATGTTGGTACTACCAATTCTGCAATTTTGGATTTTCGTGTAGTAGGTAGCGAAAGTGTAAGTAATGTATTGGTAAGCTTAGAGTGTGAAGGCGTAGTCATCGGTAGCAGTCAGTCCGGTACCATCACAGCCGGAAGTACAAAAACGCAGAGTGTGTCCTTTTCCCTCGATGAACCAGGGGAGAAGGAAATCGATATTTACTTGGAGTATATTGATGCAAAGGGGGAGGCAAAGTCTGATTTTGCCGGAACTCAGGTTGTGGATGTAAATGAAAAGGTGGCGGACAGTACAGTGATTGGAAGTAATGCTATTACAGAAATCAATACAGATAAGTATCTGAAGCTGGGCATTATGGGGACTGTTGTATTGGTAGCATTATTAGGCGTTGTAATTATTGTGCGCAGAAAGAAATAGGGTAGGCTATGAATGTTGATATTCAGGAACTTGAAGTTGCAGATTACGATATTATAGAAAATATCAAAACTGCATTATATAGATTATGGAAAGAAAAAATATATGTAGTGTTTATGACCTTTTTGGGTGCTATGCTGGCGTTGATATATATAGGCATTGTGGGCATACAGGTAAACTATCAGACAACTGCTACGATTTATAGTATGGTATATGGATCTTATGAGGATTCTGCTAATGGTGTGGCGGTAATGAATACATATGCGGGACTTCTTGGTAGTGAATCCGTGTGTGAAAGAGCAGCAGCCTCCTTACAGCGGGCAGATGTTACAGGTGCGTCGTTAAAGAGTATGGTGTCTCAGGGAAGGATTTATCTTAGCGGAGCGAGCAGCAGTTCGAAGGAGTATGGCTATAAATTGACGCTGGTAACGGTTACGTCTTCTCCGGATACCGTGGTTGAGATTTCCAATGCTATGGCCAATGCTTTCGTAGATGAAATAAACGAGCTTCTGGGAACCAAGACTTTGCAGGTAATGGACGAGGCATCCAGATATTCCGCATATAAGTCCATCAATGTAATGCTATATTTGATTTTATTTGCGGCAATTGGCTTTGTAGGTAGCTGCGGAGTTATTTTTGTTAAGGAATTTTTCTCGACGAAAGTATATAGTGTGGCACAGTGTGAACCAAAGAAAGAATTGATTTTAGGAATGATTCCGTATGATAAATAGTGTGGAGAAATAGAGGGAAACAAATTGAAGATTATTTTTGCGGCATCATCGGGGGGACATTTGGAGCAGCTTTTGATGCTTAAACCCTTGATGGAGAAATACGACAGCGTTTTTGTTACAGAAAAGACGGATTATAATGTGGGAAAAATGAATATTAAGACATATTTTTTACGCCAGATTAACAGAAAAGAGCTTCTGTTTCTGCCGAAGCTGGTTGCTAATTCGTTTTCTTCTTTAAAAATTGTTATTAAGGAAAAGCCGGATGTAATGATTACTACCGGTGTGCTTGCCATTATTCCTTTGGCACTTTTGGTAAAGCTGTTTGGTGGAAAGTTGATATATTTGGAATCTTTTGCAAAGGTAACCTCTAAGACTCTTAGTGGGAAGCTGCTGTATCGTTTTGCTGACCAGTTTTATGTGCAGTGGGAGGATATGCTTAAGCTTTATCCTAAGGCGATATATAAAGGAGGGATTTATTAATGATTTTTGTGACGCTTGGTTCTCAAAAATTTCAATTTAATAGATTGCTTCAGAAGATTGATGAGCTGATTGAAAATGGTATCATTACAGAAGATGTCTTTGCACAGATTGGGGAAAGCACCTATCTGCCAAGAAATTTTGAGTATACGGATTTTATGGATAGAGACGCTTTTGCTGAGAAAATGAGTGCATGCCAAAAGGTCATTACTCATGGAGGCACCGGTGTCATCATTAATGCAGTCAAGAAGGGCAAGAAGGTTATCGCTGTTCCAAGACTGGCAAAGTATAAGGAGCATGTGGACGACCACCAGCTACAGCTTCTGCATCAGTTTGATGAGTTGAAGCTTATTTGCGCCTGTTATGAAGTGGAGCATTTGGAAGAGTGCTGTAAAAACATTGATGCAATGGAATTTAGAACATATGTTTCTAATACCCATGTGATTATTGAATCAATTGAGGAATTTTTAAGTAGTATTTAGCTTTTAAGAATGGATTATAAGGATAAATAACGAATGAATTTAGCTGTAGATGGTATGAAAGGAACGAAAATACAAAATAGAAGAGAGCTGGAGGGATTACGGCTTTTATATTATATTTATTCCTTCTTTGTAATATCCGCCATCGTGATGCCACAATATTTTGGAATACATATTGGTTATGATATTACTTGTCTTAGATTGTCCAATTTATTGCTCGTAGGGTATTTTTTGATGAATACCAAGCTCTTTACACATTTTGTTTCCACTATGATGAAATGTGAAATTATCATTCCGTTAGGAGCATATCTATGCGTAGCCGGTTACACTATGGTGTTTCGAGCGGATATTAATGCGTTCTTTTTAGTTTTTTTTGAAATACTTTCTTTATTTTTGCTGATTTATGGGATTCGTTATGTACTTGGGGTGGAAAGAACAATCAGATATGTGATTTATTGCGCATATTTTTTGGGATTCTATGGCTTGATAGAATTTGCATATGGTCGTTCCATATTTTTGCAGTTTTTGCGGACGGTTCCAACCGCAGTAACGAATTCCTATCGTTCCGGACATTATAGAATTATGGGACCTTGTGGACATCCTTTAGGATATGGTTTGGTTTTACTGCTGTTCATCGCTATAGCATGTCTTGATGTAGAAAAAAACGAAATTTATTTATTCAAAAGACCTGTACTTTTAGTTGTTCTGCTTATGAATGTCTTTCTCACCGGTTCCAGATCTACATTGGGTATTGCTGTAGCGGAGGTGTTAGTCATTTTGCTTCTAAGTAATCGGAACAATCGTCTGAAGTCATTGGTATTTGGTCTGATTCTGATTGTTGCATTGGTGCTTTTCTTATTGGTGTTTCATGGCACCAGTCCCGGACAGTATATTTTGGGACAGATTATGAGTGTGGTGGACCAGGTTTTGGGAACGTCATATGCAGTAAATTTTGGTGTGGATGTTACTACTTTGGAGAACAGTGAAAATTATAGAGAGGTATTGCCATATGTGTTTACGTTAGACTGGTTGAATCCATTGCTTGGAAGAGGCAGTCGGTTTGGAGGAGCAGAGATAAACGGAGTATATGTTCATTCCATTGATAATTACTATGTGCTTCAATACATCAAATACGCGTATCCGGGACTGGTAACCTACGTGCTTTTTATGCTTGTTACGCTGGTGGTGTTGTTGAAACATTGTATCAAGAATAAATCTGTGATTTCAAAAATCATGTTAGTAGGTATTTTCTTCTATTATTTTAATATGTGGTGGGTGGATGCACTGCAGACGTTGAAATATGTGTATATATTTATTGCTATTTTTTACGCTCATTATCTGGAGAGTAAGTCAGCACAAGAAGTTAGATAAGGCTGGAGAAATAGAACAATGGATAAAATTAGTGTTATTGTACCAATGTACAATGCGGCGAAGTATCTTTTAAGGTGTTTGGATAGTATTGCAGGGCAAGAGTATAACAATATTGAGGTGCTTTGTATAGATGACGGTTCCACTGATGATACGAGGATAATATCTGAACGATATGCAGAAAGTGACCAACGATTCAAGGTATACAGCATAAAACATGGTGGATTAAGTTATGCCAGAAATTATGCGCTGGAAAGAATCTCCGGTGATTGGTTTGCCTATGTGGATGCGGATGATTGGATATCGCCCAATTATTTAAAAGTACTCCATCGGAATGCTGTAGAATATGCTTGTGATGTGTCCGTATGTATGTTTCAAAGGAAAAATCGGTATGAGATAGATTCTTGCGAGGAAGGGAAAGATATATATTTTTTTACATCTGCCGGAGAGAGCATACAGAATTACATTGGACCGGAACCATCTATGAATGGAATGGTTTGGAATAAGCTCTATAGGGCAGAAAAGTTTAAGCATATTGCATTTGACAATGACATTAAAGTATATGAGGACATTATCTATACATTTGATGTGTTTGAAAAGTGCGAAAAAGCATGTCTGTCAACGGATAAATTGTATTACTGGTATTATCGAAAAAATAGCCTGTGTCATTCCAAATCAGCTAGTATGGATTTTAAACCTGCGTATGTATTTTTGGAGTTGATGGACAGAACAGAAAAGTATAATGACAAAGAGACAGAATTGGTATTGCGGAAGAATTTTGTGAATTGCGCTGTTGACCTGATGTTTGCATCGGCAACGCTTCGGAAAAGCGAAGAGGCTGATAAGGTAAGAATGCAATGTAAGGAATGGGAAAGAGATATATGGCGCATGTTGAATATAAAAAAGAAGTGTAAATTTATTTTAGTGATTTATATGTTTTGGTTATTAAATTTTGTTAGGTGAGAATACGGATGAAAAAGCCCAAAGTAAGTGTGATAGTACCTGTGTACAATACAGAAAAATATTTGAATAGATGTCTGGATTCTGTGGTAGGACAGACCTTAGAGGAAATTGAGATTGTAGCAATAGATGATGGCTCCACGGATGGCTGTGCCCGGATTTTGGATGAATATCAGGTCAAATTTCCTGAAAAAATGAAGGTGGTACATAAAGAGAATGGCGGGCAGGCCTCTGCCAGAAATTTGGCACTTCAGCTTTGTGAGGGTGACTACATCGGCTTTTTGGATTCTGATGATTTTGTAAAAGAGAATATGTTTGAAAAAATGTATACTACCGCTTGCCGGAAGGATGCTGATTATGTGGCGTGCGGATATACGGATATCACCTATGAAGACAATAAGGAAGTTGTATTACAGGAATATGTAGCGTCAAAGCCGGCATACAAGACCACGGATTTGTTTTTCGGAGCATTGGTATCACCCTTCCTTCATCTGTATCGCAGAGAGATTATGCTGGAAGCACAGGTGAATTTTCCGGAAGGATATATTTACGAGGATACAGCATTTTATTTAAATCTGATTCCTTATATTAAGAGTATTGCTTTAGTGGAAGAGTCTCTTGCAGTGAGGGTAAGACGTAGTAATTCAACGACCACGACCTTTAAGAAGGAGCGCGTAAGGAATATTTTTCCGGTAGTGAAGAATAGTTTGGATTTTTATAGGGAAAAGGGCTTTGATAAGACCTATGCAAGAGAACTGGAGTATTTTTGTGTGAGGGTACTGCTTTGTAGCTCCATGCAGAGAATTAGCCGGGTGGGCACCTTATGGGATGCGGCAGAGCTTTTGGACGAAACGCTTGTTTTCATCAGGGAGAATTTTGCCTGCTATCGAAGGAATCCATATATGGGGAGTGGACCGCAGGGCTTGTATATGAAGTCCTATAATAAATTTACCGGCAGAATTTATATTTTTATTTTCAGAATGTTAAGTAAGATTAAGAGGGAATACCAATGAAAACTTCAGTGGTTATGGCCACCTATAATGGTGCTGAGTACTTATACGAGCAATTAGATTCTATCAAAGACCAGACGCTAGAGGCAGGGGAAGTAATTATCTGCGATGATGGGTCAAAGGATGAAACGGTAGAAATGATTCGCGATTATATTGCAAAGAACGAGTTGGGGGCGACCTGGCGACTGATTATCAATGAAAAAAATCTGGGATATGCCAATAACTTTCATAAGGCAATGATGTTGGCAGAGGGAGAGTTTATTTTTTTCAGTGACCAGGATGATATCTGGTGCCTTGATAAGCTGGAAGAGATGACACGCGTTCTGGAAGGAAATAAGGATATAAAGCTTTTATGTACGGATTATGAGCCCTTTACTTCTGCGGAGAATGCACCCAAAGTACCGGAGCATATCATGAAGCGGATGACCGGTGACGGCAGTGTGGAGGAGATTGTGTTTAGCAAGAAAAACGTCCATATTGCAAGTCTTGGATGTGATATGTGTATCCGCAAGAGCTTTCGTGACCAGATAGAGCCTTTCTGGGTGGAAGGCTGGGCACATGATGATTTCGTATGGAAAACGTCCCAGTGCGCTTCGGGATGTTATACATATCATAAACCACTGATTAAGAGAAGACTGCATGACCATAATGTGTCCATGAATAAGATGCATCAGAAGGAAAAAAGAGTCCGTTTTCTAAGGGAGCTGGCAGAGGCAAATGCCGGAATGCTACAGTTTGCCGAAAGCATTGGAATGGATAAAAAGCAGGTTACATTTATCAGACGTTCGGTGAAGGCGGCAACCTTAAGAGCCGAGTTGGTGGAATCCTGTAAGCTTGTAAATTCGTTTAAATTATTGGGCTATTTGGATTGTTACCATAGCAGAAAATCAGTTTTGATGGAGCCATATATGGCGATAAAGTTCAGAAATAAGTAGGGGTACATATGGAAAAATGGAAAAGAAGGGAAATGGGTCTGCTTTTTAGAAAGCTATGGTTTTATTGTTTGCCTTCCTCAACACAGAGAACAAAATTTATTTATAAGCATCAGATTTTTGACAGTTGTGGGGAAGGACTCTTTTTTCAACCGAGAAAATTACCGGCAGACCCCAAGTTTATACGGATTCATAATAATGTGGTTATTGCTGCGGATGTAACCTTTGTGACCCATGATGTGATTTATATTCTTATGCGGAATATGAATAAACAGGCAGTTGCACAGCATGTGGATTGTATTGAAGTGATGGATAATGTATTTATCGGTCTGGGTACAATTATTATGCCGGGAGTAAAAATCGGTGAAAATTCTGTGATTGCAGCGGGGAGCGTTGTGACAAAGGATGTTCCGCCCGGTAGTGTGGTGGGAGGTAATCCTGCAAGAGTGATTGGAAGCTTTGATAAATTGTACCAGAAGAGAATGGAGGAGTCTGCCCTGTTATTTCAGAACAAAGTGAACGGAAAAGGCCTGGAACGGGCAAAGTATGCATGGGAACAGTTTGATAAGAGAAAATTATAAAGTAAGACGAGTATTATTTTAGATGAGAGTGTTCCCTTTCTCATACTCTTTATGATATAATGAGAAAGTGAGAATGTAATTTTGAACATGGGGGCTTATGGGAAAAAGAGGGGAATGTACCAACAGGTTTTTAGGAGGTGGAATTTCAATGAAAAGGAAAAATGTTCTGCAAACTATGATTGTATTTGCATGTCTGATTGCTCTGATTATTGGAGGGGTATGGAGTTCTAATCATATTGTGCAGATTGATGAGTCGAATGTTCCTTTGGAGGAGGTCGCCGGTGTATTAATTAAAGAAACCGATGATGATATTAACGTTATTCCGGATAAGTATAATTCCGGAGCACATGGAACACTTACGGAGGTAGGTGTAGGAGCTACGGTGGATGGAGTTCAGTTTGCAGCAGGAAATAATGGAACTCTGAACGCATTGGATTTTGCATATCGTAATAAAGAGCTTTCCGGTGTTGTTACACTCAGAAATCTGGATTTTTCTGCTTTTCCGGTTGCTGGCTACCATGAGTCAAATCTGGAGCGTAATATAAAGGTAGTATTTGAAAATTGTAAATTCTCTAAATTTACCACAGGAAAAGAAGAGAGTACTATCAGCTATGAGTTTAATAACTGTACCTTTGTCTCTTTCTATGGTAGTAATGCAGTATTTAATAATTGTATGTTTACGGGAAGCTACACGGATGGCATTGTACCTTATAGAAACGTAGCGTTAAATGATTGTTATATATCCGATAAGGCATGTGATGACCCGGCTGGAGCGGGAGCTCATTCTGACGGTACCCAGCTGTATGGATATGCGGATATTAACCTTACAGATATTAGTTATGACAATTGTAGATTTGAAATTCCGGGGATTGATAATGGAGCGAGTGCGGCAAGTGTTAATGCCTGTATCATGTTACAAACAGAATTTAGTGATGCGGATGGGGTGTCATTTACTAATTGTACGCTAAATGGCGGAGGATATAGTATTTATGCGCGTAGTAAGACAGAAGCGTTTACTTTATCCAACATTCTGTTTGACAATATACGAGTAGGAAGCTCCTATCGCTTTGGAGTAATATATCCTGATGTAAGTTCTGGCGTTGAGATGAACAATATCGTGGGAACAGATAGCCTGTATATCGGTTCTGTCTGGACAGAGGATGGAGCAACGCATCTTAGTGTAAGTAATGATACTGCGGTAGAAAGATGTCTGGTAGTGTATACAAATAATGATATATATAGTTATACAATTCCGGCATGTCCATCTGTTGATGACGAAAAAGAATTTGCAAATTATCCCTTTGATATTGATATTGTAATTCCCCAAACCAGTGAATATGTAGTATGTTTTGATGCCACAGCAGTGAATGATGTGCAGCAAATCCGATTTGTAAACTGGAGTGATGGCAATGTATATTTGCCATATGATTACCTGACGAAGGTATCGTCCTATTGCCCGGTGGATGCGGGAGAGATTATTGCTTCCGGATCGTGCGGTGCTTCTACTACATACACCCTGAGTGGCAATGGGGTATTAACTATCTCAGGAAGCGGTCCTACGGATTCCTATCATTCTGCAAAGCCTGTGCCTTGGGCTGATTATACGTCATACATTAGAAAGGTATATGTAGAAGAAGGGGTTACTTCTTTAGGAAATCAGATTTTTAGAAAATGTACCAGAATCGAAACCGTACAATTACCGGAAGGATTTTTGTCCATTGGTCAGCGTGCTTTTGATGGATGTTCTTTCCTGGTGTCAGTGAGTGTACCGGATACACTTACGGATGTTGCAAATTATGCGTTTAATAAAGCACATGCCGTTTGTTATGCTGTTGTTTCGT
>CAZOSU010000005.1:0-9254 GCA_964582515.1 uncultured Acetatifactor sp.
AACTTCATCCAATTGAGCGCGGGCTTCGCTCGGTCTTCCGGCGTTGCGAGAATTGAACTGAATATAAATTTCTTTTAAATCCCTGAAATCTTTTAGATTCGGATCAATACGAAACAAAGCATCTTCGTAATCATAAGTGTTCATCAGACAGCGGAAATGAGAATCCATTCTGGGATCAGCGTGGTATCTGATGTTTGAGTTGTTGCAGAGAATAAGCCAGCGATATTTCTGGAGAAGGTATACCTCATCGGATGGAGGGAGTGAAATGGGACGTTGTTCTTCGTAAGAGAGCTTCTCTTCAAGTTCCCTGTCTCTTTGCCTGAATTTTTTCAAGAGCTGACGGATGTAGTTATCGATGCTCCGGATAATCCATTGAATGACATGAAAAGAATCCACAACAGAAACTGCATTGGGAAAGTATTTGTCTACGTAGTCAATGTACTGGTTATACATGTCGGAGATAAGATATTTCACACCAAATCTTTCTTCTGGCGGAAGGTTTGCAAAGTAAGGCTCTGTTACATTTTTTCGACGGCTTCGGAGTAAGTCTATCGGATCGCCGGTATGAAAATCCTGAATGACCAATGCGTATTTACAGTATTCATCCGTGTCTAAGAATACTTCGTCAATGCAAATGGCATCCGTGAGAGGAAGGCGGTCCATTTTTACATAGCGGTCAAAGACTTCATGAGCGTGAGTGTCAGAAACATGAAAGCGATTTGCGGTGGAAGCTGCAGTTTCCATGAGATCACGATAGGCATAAACAATCAGCATATCCGTAGCATTGGTGGTACGTCGCCCTTTGTTGACAAAACGGAAAGTGTTGCTGATGTTATACTTACATTCAGGATTGGTACACATCCAACGACGCTGTTTTAAAATCAGAATAAGCTCGTAGTTGTCTTGTAAAATTGGATGCTTAATGGTTCTCCTTTTCACACCTCTGGAGTACATCCGATAACCGCAAGAGGGGCAATAATGAGAATAAAGTTTGGTTTCAAGAGTTAATATTTTTGTGGTTCCTTGAATACTGATATCAGAAATAAAAATATCAGCATCTTCTAGGTTTAGCAATTCTGTGATACTATTCATGTGTATCCTCCTTTTCTGTTTTTGTTTGCAAACTTATCATAGAAAAAAGAGGATAGAAGGGCAATAAAAGCCTTCAAAAAAGAACCAGGGAAGTCAATTTGACGCCCTGGTTTTTCTATTAAATATTCAATTCATAGGCAAACCATCAAGTTTGTCCATCAAATCAGACCATCAAACTAGACCATCAAGTTTACCCATCACGGCAAACCATCAATGCGACAGCCCATCAAAAACTTTGATTACCCTAAAATGGACCGCATTTTTTGAAGTGAAATCAGGCCCCGGCTCCATTCTGGGGTCTTTTCTTGTCCAATTTTACGTGGATGTATGAAAGCAACAGAAGATGTTTATTGACAATAAGATAGGCGAATTATAAAATAATAGTAAAAAGGTACTACGGTTTGGCGTGGGAGGATACGGAATGGGATCGGATACCATCTTTTGGGAAGAACAGATGAAAGGTTTGTTGACAGAGACCCAATTTGAGCGATTTGAGAAAGAAAATAAAAAAGCGTTAAACGGGAAAAAATTTGGTGATTATTTGGATGAATTGATAGAGAACAAGAGACTTAAGACTGCTGATGTAGAGAAGGAGCTTTTGACATATATGTCGCGTTCATATTTTTATGAGTGCAAGAATAATACTAAAAATCCTTCTCGGGAGATTGCAATACAGATGGGTATTGCATTGGGTGCAACAGAGGAGGAAATCAATAATTTACTAAAATACGCGGGGCATAGCAAGCTTTATGTTAAAGATAACTATGAACGGAAAATAATTGTAGGACTTCAATGTGGCTGGGATAAGGAGCGCTTATATGGTGTCATGGAAGAAAGCAAAAAAAGAAAAGCAAAAGGGGGATTTCTCCGAAAGTAGGGATGTGTTTATGCATTCTTATGAGGGATATGGGGAGCGAATCTTTCTAAAGGACACAAAAAGAGTTCGGATTGAACGTGTCCGATATAAAATGGCAATAGCAAGTAGAGATATTGACTGCTTGCTATTTACATATTTTAACGAAGATAAGTCGGAAATTTTTAAGCGTTTAAAGTCAGACCCTATGGATGAATCTGCAAAATGCAAGTATTTGCCTGTAATTTATGATTATCTATATGACGGGAAAAATACTTATGTTATCGAAGAGGCTGTAAATGGTGATTCGTTACAGGAAAAGCTGGACAGAGGAGAGTTATCTGAGCCACAAGAAGTGGTAAAAATAGCTATCCATGTATGCTTGGCATTAGAGGCGTTGCATAAGAGGGGAATCATCCATATGGATGTAAAACCCGGAAACATTGTAGAAAAGCAGGATAATACCGGTTATAAATTAATTGATTTTAATGCATCAATTTTACAAGAAAATGTTGAGGGATGCCAGGAGTATCCGTATACGGAAGGCTTTGAGGCACCGGAGCATAAAAGATTGGCTCCTGCTTGTTATCAAACGGACCTATGCTCACTTGGAAAAACAATGTATAACCTTTTGTCCGGTAAAATTGATTTTCATGCGGTGAAGGCACATACATACGTTAAGTGGGGAAAGGGTATTATCGAGGTAATTAAAAAGAGTTCCGATTTGCATATAGATGCACGTTATAAAAGCGCCGCAGAAATGCGACATGCATTACAGGGGAAAAATGTAACCAATGATATCGATACGGAAATTAAGCAGCAGTTGATAAGTGCAGAGACAAAAGTGAAAGGTGTACAAGACGAATTGCTGGTGGCCAAATCGCAGCAGGCGGAGCTTAGAACGCAAATGCGGGTTTTGGAGAATGCAAAGAATCATCTTCAGAAAGAGTATGATGCCTTGAGCTATCAATGCACCGTGCTAGCGGAAAAGGGGAAGAAGCAAGCGACGTTAAGCGTGGTATTGTTTGTACTGCTTTTAGTTTCTGTTTTGTTTCACATTTTTTAATTAGAATAGAATAAGGATTTGAAAAGTGCTATCAGAAGTTGTGTCTGGTAGCACTTTTTTTAAAGTCCGCTTTAAGCGGACGGAAATTGGGAGGCAGTTAATCTATACTTAAATCACAGCAAGGAAATACACCTACAAAACAAAAAGGAGGAAAAAACAATGGTACAGAACAATTGGAACGAATGCAGCACAATGGACTATCAGCTGGAGGAAGAAAATGAGGACATGAAGGCAGAGCAGACAGATAAGGTAACTACCAATTTGAAGAAGGTAAAGGATTGGATAATCGCAACAGGTCAAGTAGTTGTTGCAGTAGGCGGGGTGGTAAACGCAGTTGTTACAATTGCGGGGGCATCGGATGCAATTAAAATAAAAAAATGTAAAGCCCAAACAGAATATATCAAAGCGCAAAATGCAAGAGTCAGAGCCCAAAATGTCAGGAAGGGACATGACATGGTGGGCAGAAAACTGGATAAGTGGGCAAAAAGAAGATAAGGACAGGAGGATAAGAAAATGTTAATTAAGATATTGAGCGTAGTCAGCGCGTTGGCCGGAGTAGCGGTACAGATTTTAGAGCTTGCGGAAGAGAGAAAGCAGAGATAAGGAAGATGGAGGAAAAAGAAATGAGTGAAAACAGAAAAGAACAAATTATGGCTACAATGCAGGGAAGTGATATTTTGATGAAGGATAGATATTCAGCACAGGAACTTCTTCCCCAGTTGAAGATATTTATGCATTCCCTATTAAAGGTGATTTATGAAGAGACACATGCAGAGATTATGGATTGTAAAAGCATGTTAAAGCATTTAGAGGAGTTGGCAGAAAAGTACGGCCTTAAGGATTTACCAAAGTGGGAGGAGCTAAAGAAGGATATGATGACTCTGTCCAATCGGATTAAAGCGTTGGAAATGGGGCGGCTGGGGGAAAAATACGGACGTCAGGCGCTAAGCCGGGGACAGGAGAAAAAGAATGTCTTATCCAATGTAGCGCTGGAGGTAGAGGGCGAACGTGCGGAGATTGATTTTATCGCCATTACACAAAAGGCAGTGTTTGTTGTGGAGGCCAAGCACAATATGCATGATATGGTGATTACTGAAAGCGGAAATTATGTAAGGGCAGATGGGAAAATGCGCACGAGGATTTATAATATCGGCCAGAGCATGAATGCTAAGAAATATATTGTGGCAAAGAAGATAGAGGAGTTTCTGGCACAGTCGGGAAGAACACTGAAGGTTCCTGTTCAGAGCATTATTCTTTATACCAATAATTATTCTAAGCTGACGGACAATTATCATTATGAGCAGGTTTGCTATTGTAGTAATCTTCCACATTACATTGATAATTATGCAGGGAATGAAAATGTGCTGTCTGATGCAGAGAGAAAAGAGTTGGAGGTCTTGTTAAGGGATGCATCCATAGAGCTGGAGTATCCTACAGAAATCGAAGCGAATAGAATTCGTGAAAATTTGGCAGAGGTGCTGGCGGCGCTTGAGGAGACAGCGAGGAAGCATAGCTTTTTGCAGCAGTTTGAAGAAGGGCTGACCAGGGATTTTGAAGAAGAGCTGTGCGAGGCCACTGTGGAAACGGAAGAGGCATCTTGCGTGGAGACTTCAGATGATATCTGTGAGCAGGAGAAGGAAGAAAAAGTAAGGGTCACAAAGCAGAGGAGTTTATTCTGGAATTTAGCAAAGGCGTCTGCAGGAGTTGTTCTTGTAGGTGCGGGAGCGATGTCCATATTCAGAAGAAAAAGGTAGGATAGGAGGCCGGTGATGATGTACATAGCTTTAAATGACATACAGTGTGATAAATACGATTATGCCACGGCGGTAACCGCAGGTGTACTGACCGGTCTGATAGATTCCTTTTTTGTGGGCTCTCCTCTGGCATCGCCCCTTGGGAGGGTAACGGATACGTATATGGACCATTTGGTCATTCGTTTTGCGAGCTGGGTATATGATTTGGACAAGAAACAGAAGTTTTCCAGAGGCACATGGAATCGAAGAAGACCGAGCTCCATAGCAGGAGCAATCGGATTTTTAGAGGAGCGGTTCCGAGTAAATTACGATGCCCGATATGCCGGTGATTTGATAGGAGGAAAGGTACTGACGCATTTCTCACCGGGAAATCATCATTTAAAATCGCTGGCGCATTGTCCGGATGTTGTAGGATTGTTTTTCTCTATTTTGGACCAGCTGACAGAGAGAACGTCTGTGATTAATGGCGGAAGGATTGTAAGATTAGCGCCGGTAGCTTGTGGAGGAAGTGTAGACGGAAGGTATTTTGTAGAGAGGGTAGCTAGGGGCGTTGTAAATTGGGTAGGACATCTGATGTCAGATATGGCGGGCTCGTCAGGAACAAGAGGTCATGTCGGCAGAAGAGGAATGGGGATTCCTATTCCTGGATTTGAGCTATGGCAGTTGGTTGGAAAGAACATTCATGGAGAAATAAGTATGCTGGAAAAACTGACTTCCCAGATGTTTCAGAATGGGTATGATTTTCGATTTGGTGTGACCATGGCGATTCCGGTAATGCTTAACGATGCTTTTGTAAAGATATTTTGGGCACTTCGTCAAAGGTTTTGTTTTGGGGAGAGTTGGGGCGATATTTGGCATACTATGAAAAGGGACCATCGTTTGGCGCGAATGCTGACGGTTAGCAAGGGGTGTTTTTCCGTAATCGATGCTGGTGATGCGGCAATTCGAGCAAAGGGTGAGTTTTTTGTATTTGCCATGCATATGAATTATGTGGGGTTATGTGCATTTGCGAAAGATGTGTGTCATGATTTAGCTTTATGCACTTCAGATTATGTCGAGAATCTTATATGTTAAGGCTATGGTAAATGAGGGGCGTAAAAAAGAGATAAACGTGGAGGTGCTTGAAGATGAAACAATGCAGAAGACTTTTGGGGCTGGGAATCATGGTGATAATATTCCTTGTGGCAGGGGCAATGGTAAAGCAATGTATTCCGTTTGCTTTCCAGGAAGAATATGATTTTAATAGTGGAATTACCATGCAGGAACAAACGATGGTAAGTACTCTGCCGATTTTTTTCCCGGATATCATGCGGCACAAAGGGGAATTTGTAATAGAAAATGATACAGAGTACTCTATTTATGTAGCTACCCCGGAGGGTTTTTCGCTAGTGGATCAGGGGGAATATACTCTGAGTGCGGAGCCATTGGCTTTTTGGCTGATGAAGCCAGAGATGGGAGAGAATAGATTGTATGATGGGAGCTTTGTGATTCGGGAAAATGAGATTGTAAGTCTGATATATCATGTAAGTGGAGACGAAAATAAGGTTTATAGTGCGTCATATGAATGGAAATTATTTGGGAGATGAGCGTTGTAGCAATAAAATCCTTGAAAAACTCCACAATCTATGCTATCACTATACCATAACCAATTAACCACATTTTTGCGAAAGGAGGACAATCATGCAGCAGAGAAAGAACAAAATCAATTTTATAAGTAGCATAGAGAAGAACAGATTGTCCTTATTCCGTTGTGAAAATAAGGACATGCATTTGTAGTGCCTGCAGTTATATTGATGTGAAGTGGGACCTCTGTTCTTGGGACAGGGGTCTTTTTTTGACGATAGCTGTAAGGCGGAGAAAGGGAATTTTTATGAAAACAGTAACAGGTGCATACAGCACAGCGAAAATATTCACAGATAATGTGGAGGATTACGCCATCGCGCAGATTCAGGTGATTTGCGATAACGAGGCGGCGAAGGGTTCTAAGATTTGTGTTATGCCGGATGTGCATCCCGGAAAGGTGGGACCGGTGGGACTTACCATGACGGTGGGAGAAAGAGTGCTTCCCAATCTGATAGGTGTTGACATCGGATGTGGCATGTCCACCATGCAGATAAAGGAGCGGAAAATAGAGTATCAGAGGCTGGATAAGGTGATTCGGGAGGAGATTCCCGCCGGCAGCAGCATTCGGAAAACACCCCATCATTTAAGCGAGGAATTTGACTTTTCTCAGCTTCTTTGCGCAAAGCATATCCATCAGCAGAAAGCGTTGCTGAGTCTGGGAACTCTTGGGGGTGGTAACCATTTTCTGGAGGTGGATAAGGACGAGGACGGAAATTTATATATAACGGTGCACAGTGGCAGCCGCCATCTGGGTGTGGAGGTGACGGAGTATTACCTGAAAGAAGGGCAGAAGGAGCTGAAAGCAAAAGGCTTGCAAGTACCCTATGAGCTAACCTGGCTGGAAGGTGCGCTTAGGGAGGCCTATCTTCATGACCTTCTGGTGGTGCAGGAGTATGCGGCGCTGAATCGGGAGATTATTCTGTATCAACTGGCCAAGAATATGAAGTGGAAAGTGAAGGATTCTATGAGCTGTATCCACAATTATATCGCGGAGGAGGAAGGCACTTTGATGCTGCGAAAGGGAGCAATTTCTGCCAAAGAAAATCAGGATGTCATCATTCCCATCAATATGCGGGATGGTATTATATTGGGCAAAGGATTGGGCAATCAGGAGTGGAATCAGTCCGCGCCCCACGGCTCCGGTAGAATTATGAAGCGCAGTGATGTGGCAGGCGAGTACACGGTGTCCGGATTTAAGAAGGCCATGGTGGGTATTTATTGCAGCTGCATCGGGAAGGATACGCTGGACGAATCGCCCATGGCATATCGATGCATCAGTGAAATTGCGGAGGCTATTAAAGATACTGTAAAAATTGAAAAGATCATTCGTCCGGTCTATAATTTCAAGGCCGGCGGAAAGTAAAGGGGGGCGACGTGAATGGTAGTACAGCTTAGTTCCGGACAGGGCCCTTTGGAATGCCAGCTGGCGGTGGGGTTATTGTTAAATGCTCTGAAAAAGGAGTACCCGGGTCTGGAGATTCTTTTGGCAAAACCGGGACAGAAAAAGGACTGCTATACCTCGGTGCAATTTCGTACCAGCGCAGATTTATCTGCCTTGGAAGGAAGCGTGCTCTGGATCTGTAAAAGTCCTTACCGTCCTAATCATGGAAGGAAAAACTGGTATGTGGATGTAAGTATCCTCCCGGAAGAGAAAGGAGTCTCTAAATCGCAGGAGTATGTGATAGAAACGCTGCATAGTGGCGGTCATGGGGGCCAAAACGTAAACAAGGTGGAAACCGGTGTCCGGGTACGCCACATACCCACCGGAATTACGGTAGTCTGCACAGAGGAGCGCAGCCAATATATGAACAAACAAAAGGCCATAAAGCGCATACAGGAGCAATTGCAAAAGCAGGAGCAGGAGGCACATGCCCGGCATCAGAACGCTGCATGGCGGGAGCACAACAGGATTGTCCGGGGGAATCCGGTACGAGTGTATGAGGGGGAGAAGTTTGTACGGAGAAAAGTATGAAATAAAAGTGCAAATGCACAAAAAATAGTGGTGCTTATTGAAAAAATAGATGGTCGATAATACAATAAGACTAAACATAAATGTGATTCTGAACAAATTTGGGGAACCAAAGCCGGAGATGGTAGAGGTACAAACTGATTTTGAAATAAAATGGTTTGAGCAAAATCAGTTTACACCGCTGTATGGGAAAGCAGAGTTTTCCAATGCTTTATGTAGCTTCGGCACCAAGCTGGTGCAGCTCCTAAAAAATGAAACCTTAAACAGAGGGGCGATACCTTTCTATGGAACCAGCCTGTCCAATCTGCATTCCTGGAATATTGCCATAAATGCAGGCTTTTATCCGGCATGGGTGGAGATTGCCACGATAGAGAATTGTACGGAAAATGGAGGTATACTGTGAAAAAACGAGTGTCAGTACTGTTTTTGAGCATCATTTTAACCATTGGCTTACTGGGCTGTGGACAATCAAATAGTGATACTCCGGTGGATAGTGGTACACCGATACCGGTGACAGCTACCAGTGAACCTGAAAAGCCGGTGGAGACAGCTATGCCGGAAGCAACGGCAGTTCCGGAGGAAGTAGGGACGGGGGAGCCGGAAAGTGTATGGGTTCCCGCAGAGGCTCCTCCCGTGAGAAATGTTCTTTCGGACGAGGAAAAGGCCCATGGGCAGCAGGAAATTCTGGATAAAGGAACATTTCTTTTTTCCGGCAAAACCAATGAGGGCTACTATCCCGGTGATATATCATGGCTGACCGGCGCGAAAGCGTCCGACGTGGTTGCCATCATGTATGCCTGCGATGATGTGACCCATGGCGGCTGGGGTGTGCTTGGACTGAATGTAAAAGCAAACGGAAAAAATAGTGTGCAAGAGGACATTGCTGCTTACTCCGAT
>CAZOSU010000005.1:9264-23598 GCA_964582515.1 uncultured Acetatifactor sp.
TCCGATGAACCGCAGAAGGAACGTCTGGTGCTGTATTATGTAGAAGCATTACTGAACATGGCCGGTGTGGGAAATGCATCTGAGCTGAGTTCATTTGCCCTTGGTGCTTGGAATGGCGGAAGAATTGCCGGGTTATATTATCTTTCGGAGGAAGTGGCAACAGAGTTGGAGGACTATCTGACGGAAGTAGAAGATACGGAGCAGATTATACATACTTATACGGGCGTGTTGTCCAATGAAAATGCCATAGAAAGTGCCAGGGAAGTATATCAATATTTACAAGAGGTTTACGGCACAGTCTGCCTTACCGGACAGATGGAATCTACATGGATGTGTTCCCCGGATTACGAGATGGATTACATTGAAGAAAACACCGGAAAACTGCCTGCTATCCGTGGTCTGGATTTTATACATAACGATTTTGGCGGAGTTACTAAAAGAGCTAAAGAGTGGTGGGAGAAGGGTGGTATTCCCACCATCTGCTGGCATACCGGAGCAGATTTTGCCAGTGGCTATAATGAAAGTCTGGATGATGATATCAACTGGGAGGAAGCTTTTGTGCCGGGGTCCGATACCTATAATGCACTGCTGGAAGGCATGGACCGGGCGGTTCCCTATTTGCAGCAGTTGGAGGATGATGGGGTGCCTGTACTATGGCGACCTTTTCATGAGCTGGACGGCGGTTGGTTCTGGTGGAGTAAGGGCGGAGCAGATAATTTTGTCAAGCTGTGGCAGTTGATGTACAGTCGTTATACAGATTACTGGGGCTTGGACAATCTGATATGGGTACTGGGATATTCCGGAAACGGAGGCAATATGGAAGACTGGTACCCGGGAGATTCCTATGTGGATTTGGTTGGAGCGGACAGCTATACTCCCGGAGCAAACGCTTCCCTGTATGAGGAATGTGATGCCCTGGCTCCGGAGGGAATGCCGGTAGTGTTCCACGAGTGCGGAACAATTCCCACAGAAAAGCAGATGGCAGAGACGGGCGCCGGATGGACATTCTTTATGGTATGGCATACCGATTATTTGACGAAAGCGGAGAACAATTCAAAGGAATCCTTAAAGGAAATTTATAACAGTGACTATTTTATTACCTTGGATGAACTTCCATTTTTGGATTGAAGAAATCAGAACTTAAGACGGAATGGAGAAAACTAATGTACATCGGCATTTGCGAGGATGAGGAAGTACAACTGAATTACCTGAAAAATCATATCAGCGCCTACGGAAGGAAAATGGGAGAAGAGGTCCGCATGGAAAGCTTTGAAAGTGCGGAGGAGCTTTTGTTTAAGTATGAGCAGGACCTGCCCTTTGACTGTCTGCTTTTGGATATCCGTATGGGAGAAATGACGGGCATGGAGCTGGCAGCCCGCATTAGACGCCGTGACAGGCAGCTACCCATTATCTTTGTGACCGGGGATAAGGATGCGGTATTTGATGGGTATAAGGTGGGTGCTGTACGCTATTTATTGAAGCCCATTAAGGACGAGGAACTGGCGGAAGCCTTGGACTTTGTAAAGCAGGAGTACCTTGGGGCGACCGGTGTACAGCCTGCCAGAAAAGAAGATTTTTTCTGCTTTAATTACGGCGGGGAATACACCAAGCTGGAGAAAAGCTCCATTGTCACTGTGGAGGTACAGGGACATTATATTACGCTTCATGGGGAGAAGGATTATACCTTTAAGGAGACTATGAGGGGGATTCGGGAAAAGCTTGCAGACCAGCGTTTTGTGCTGGCCAGCCGTTCCGTGCTGGTGAATCTGGAGCATGTGAAATCCATTACCCGCACGGAGTGCAGCCTTTCCACAGGAGGAGTGATTCCTTTAAGCCGGAGCTGTTATAATGACTTCAATCAGGCGTTTATAAAATACTACATGTAAGAGAGTGCGTATGGAACAATTAGGAATGATGATACTCGCAGGATATGCAGTGGCGATTACACTGGTATTTCTCTGGTATCTGATGATTCGAAAGAGGCAGCAGGATAAACACTTATATGCCTATCAGGACAAGATATTAAAAGAGCAGATGGAAGAGATGAACGGTATCTATATGACCATGCGCGGCTGGCGTCATGATTATCACAATCATATGCAGACCATCAAGGCACATCTGGAGGCGGAGCAGATTGCAGAGGCTGCCGGATATCTGGATAAGATGGAGGATGCTCTGGAGCAGATTGACTTTGAGTACAAGACCGGAAATATTGGTGTGGATGCCATCTTAAACAGCAAGCTTTCCATCGCCAAGAAGCATGATATGGAAGTAAAATGCGATGCGGTACTGGAAGGGGAAATCACCATTCCTCAAATTGATTTGTGCGTGCTATTGGGGAATCTGGTGGACAATGCCATCGAAGCCTGTGACAAAATGGAGGCCGGACAGCGAAAATTCCTGCGCATCTATATGTGCATCCGTCAGAGTCAGCTATACATCTCCGTTTCCAATGCCACAAACGAAGTGATACGCAAGCTGGACAAGGATTATATCAGCAACAAACGTGGCAATCATGGCCATGGACTAAAACGTATCAACCTGATTGTGGAGAAACACAGTGGCTACATCAACCGCCAGAACGAACCGGGCGTGTTTGTGACGGAGGTTATGTTGCCTTTGTAGTGTGGGGATAGCTGCATTTTGTGAACCAATTTTTGCATTTCAGGAACTAATTTACAAAAGAGAAAAGGGTTATATTAGAATGAGCATGTGGAAACACATGCTTATTCTGTTGCAGAAACTTGTGTATCCGGAAAGGGAGAGGGTATGAAAAAGAAAGAGAAGTCCAGGTATTCATTTGGCAGTAATATATGCTTTGTTTTAAAGGGGATGCATGAGGATCAGGGCTGGCATGCCTGGGTGGTGCTGGCGGCTTTAGTGATAAGTCAGTTTGCCGGTCTTGCGCTGGGAGTGGTGATTCCGGCGGTGGCGGTGCATATCATCGAGAAGAAGCTGGGCATCGGTTTATTTTTGCTCGGTGTGGGTGGGGCGGTTTTACTGAAAGGGATTTTGTCCTATGTGGAAGAGTATGCCAAGAAGTACTGGGAATTCTATGGAATGTATACAAGGTTCTTTAGTTTTGTGGAAAAAACCGTAGAGAAGTCCCTGACTACGGATTACAAGAATATGGAAAGTCATAAAAACTATAAGCTGATTGGCCTTGCCAGCGCTGCCACGGATGGGAATTGGATGGGCATTGAGAGAATTTATAAGGAGCTTCCCATGGTGCTGATTAATGGGTTGGGACTGGTGGTTTATGGCAGTGCTATTGTGACAGTGGACATCCGCATTTTGCTGCTGCTGGTTTTGATGCTCATCTGTAATATATATTCCAACAAATTTGCCAGAGACTTTGTGAAGCGAACCAGGGAAGAGGATGCGGAGCTGAACCGGAAATTCTGGTATTTGACCAGTAAATCCAAGGATATTGTGGCGGGAAAGGATGCCCGTATTTACCGCATGGAGAACTGGTTTGGCAATCTGCTGGAGGGCTATGTGGAAAAGGGCGTAGCATGGCAGAAGCGGGTGGAAAAGCACTATTATTTGCCCGTATTTTCCGATTCTGTATTTATTGCCATAAGGGATGTGCTGGCTTATGTCATTTTGATTGGTCTGGCAGTGAGGGGAGAAATCACCCTGGCCACCTTTACCCTGATGTTTGGCGTTATCAGCGAATTCTCTAATTGGCTATTTGGTTTTGTGGGAGCCTATAACGAGATAGTGGACCGCATTGTTTCCGTTTCGGATTTGCGGACGTTGCTGGAATTTGAAGATTCCTTTTTACATGGACGGGGAAAAGTGCCGGATTTTGTTAAGGGTGCGCCGGATATAGAGCTTCGGAATGTGTCCTTCTGGTATGAGTCTGCGGAGGAAAAGATTTTAGAGAACATCAATTTACATATAAAGCCCGGCGAAAGGCTGGCACTGGTGGGCAATAACGGTGCGGGGAAGACCACGCTGGTAAAGCTATTGTGCGGCTTTTACCAGCCCAAGGAGGGAGAAATTCTGGTAAACGGAGTGCCGGTTCAGGAATATGATATCGAACAGTATTTCAAGCTGCTGGGCGTAGTATTTCAGGACGTGGAGGAGCAGGCTTTTACCCTCCTTAGTCTGGTGTCCTGTGTAAAGGAAGAGGAGGCGAATAAGGAGCTGTTTTGGAAGGCAATTAAGGAGGCTGGGCTGTACGAGAAGGTAAATGAGCTGGAAAAGAAGGAATATACCTCCATTACGCCTGTTTTGGATGAGAAGGGAATCCGCTTTTCCGGTGGTGAGATGCAGAAGCTGATGCTGGCGAGATGTATCTACAAGAATGCGCCATTCCTTATTCTGGATGAGCCTACGGCAGCTCTTGACCCCATCGCGGAAAGTGCCATGTATGAGGAATACGGAAAGCTTACCCGGGAGAAAACCAGTCTGTTTATTTCCCATCGTCTGGCCAGTACCCGTTTCTGTGACCGTATCATTTTTCTGGAAAATGGACAGATTCGGGAGATGGGGAGCCATGAGGAGCTGATGAAAAAGGGCGGAAGGTATGCCCATATTTATGATGTGCAGAGCCATTACTACAGGGAAGATGCCAAGGAGGGGGATATGGAGGCAGCTTATGAAGGTTAAAAGTGTTTTACAGAAAAATTCAAAAATCATAAAGTGGATTCATAAAGAGTGCTCCTCCTATCTGCCGCTGATGCTATTGGAGGAAGGGTTAAAGACCGTGCGCATTTACCTTAGTATCTGGGTCAGCGCGCGGGTGGTGGACGACATTGTGGCAGGATGCACCCAGGAGGAGATTATCCGGTTAGCGCTGCTGCTGGTAATGTTAAATTGCGTACTGGCCCTTGTGCAATGGGGGATTGATAAAGTGCTGATTGTAAAGCGAAGAAGCGTGGAGGAGGGCTGGAAGGTGTCCATGGCACGTAAGTCCCTGACCATGGATTATCAGGTACTGGAGAATGGGAAGACGCAGGATATTGTGAAACAAATTGAGGAGGGTGAGAACTACGCCGGGGGCATCAATGGGTATTGTCAGAATCTGGCATGGGTGGCCCGTAGTGTTCTGGTGGTGATATATTCTGTGTTTGCGCTGGTGCCACTTTTCCGTGCAGAGATTTTGCCGGAAAGCGGACTTTCCGTGCTTCTTATGAAGGTTATGAACAGCGTTTGGATTGTTCCCATAGTAATTGCAGTATTTTTGCTGCTTGTGCTGCAGCTGTATAAGGTATTTCAGCAGATTAACAGAATATCAAATGCCAGCTTTGAGCATGCGGTGCCCAACAACCGACGATTCTTTTACTTTAAGTCCTACATACTGGATTATGCAAAGGGAAAGAGCGTGCGTATTTACAATATGCTGCCCCTGATTATGCATAAGATGAAGGCGGTGGCTGCTTCCAATAAACAGATTTGGAATGCGGAGGTACACCAGCTCCGCCGGATTAATGCACATCACAAAAGACTTTTTAGCTTTTGTATGCTGCTGGCATATCTTTATACCGGGGTTAAGGTCATCGGCGGTGCCATCAGTATAGGTGAGCTGGCCTTTTATGTGGGAATTGTCATGAATCTGTTTGAGTGCATCAGTGTTACCATGGATATAGTGGGCTTTATGGTGCTCAAAAGTCAGTATCTGTTTAATTATGTGGAATTTCTGGAGCTGCCTAACGAAAAGTACGACGGTACCCTGCCGGTGGAAAAGCGTCTGGACAACGAGTATGAGCTGGAATTTCGTAACGTGTCCTTTCATTATCCCAACAGCAAGGAGCTGGTGCTGGATCATGTGAATGCCAAAATCCATGTGGGACGAAAGCTGGCTATCGTAGGCCCCAATGGCTGCGGAAAGTCCACCTTTATCAAGCTTCTTTGCAGGCTCTACGACCCTACGGAAGGAGAGATTCTGTTAAACGGCATTGATATCCGCAAATACGATTATGACGAGTACCGCAATTTGTTCGGCGTGGTATTTCAGGATTTTCAGCTCTTTGCCTTTTCTGTGGCGCAGAATGTGGCTGCGGGAACGGAGTAC
The DNA here is from genome assembly GCA_964582515.1 of uncultured Acetatifactor sp. GTDB lineage: Bacteria > Bacillota > Clostridia > Lachnospirales > Lachnospiraceae > Acetatifactor. The sequence goes on from CAZOSU010000005.1 coordinate 15,287, forward strand.
GATGAGGAAAGGGTGTGGTCATGCTTAGAGCAGGCAGGGCTGAAAAATCGGATAGAGGAATGGGAAAAGGGAATTGAGACCCCCATCTTTAAGCAGGATGACGAGGGTGTGGAGATTTCCGGTGGTGAAGCCCAGAAGCTTGCCATTGCCCGGGCTTTGTATAGGGATGCTCCCGTGGTGATTTTAGATGAGCCTACAGCTGCCTTAGACCCTATCGCAGAGCTGGAAATCTATGAAAAGTTCAATGAGCTGGTGGAGGACAAAACCGCCATCTTTATTTCTCACCGTATGTCCAGCTGCCGTTTCTGCAAAAACATTCTGGTATTTGAGGGGGGAAGGATTGTACAGATGGGAAGCCACGAGGCTCTTTTGGAGGAGAAGGAAGGGCTTTACGCAAGGCTCTGGGGCGCACAGGCCCAATATTATGCATAAGGATTAGAAGAAGGGGCATTGCAAGTGCTCCTTTTTTTATTTGACAGGATGTGGTAAACTGAAAAGCAAGATAAAATGCGAGGGGTATGCCATGTTTAACGAAAAGGAGCGAAATAACCTGTTTTTAAGACAAAGCTGTCTGGATTCATGGGAAGAATATAATAATTGGCTGGAGACGGAGAAGGGCTGGGATTATATCGTGCTGACCGCATCCAATGAGGCGCAGGCGCAAGGGTATCGGCAGGAAATCGCATGGCGCAGGGAAGGCGGTTTTCTTCCGGGTGGGTGTGAGTATATCGTGCTGGCGGACCCGGAAGGAAAGCGGGTTGGCTCCGGCGGCGCAACCTTCAATGTGCTGAAATATCTGGCTTGTACTTATGGTGAGGGACGGGCGGAGGTGTTTCGTGGAAGCCGCATTTTAGTTATTCATTCCGGTGGGGATAGTAAGCGGATTCCCCAATATAGTGCGTGTGGAAAGCTGTTTTCTCCGGTACCCAGAAGCTTGCCGGACGGCAGATATTCCACCTTATTTGATGAGTTTATGATATCCATGTCGGCGGTAGCAGGAAGATTTAGGGAAGGAATGCTGGTGCTGTCGGGGGATGTGCTTTTGCTGTTCAATCCACTGCAGCTGGATTTTCAGTATAAGGGGGCTGCTGCGATTTCCATCAAGGAGCCGGTAGAGATTGGAAAGAATCATGGTGTTTTCCTGAATAACGGACAGGGGTACGTAGGAAGATTTTTACATAAAAAGAGCGAAGAAGAGCTGACTGCACTGGGAGCTGTGAACGGTAAGGGGAATGTGGATTTGGACACCGGTGCGGTGCTGATGGATGGAGAGCTTCTGGAGGCCTTGTTTGGTCTTATCAGCGAGAATGGAGTATATCATGAGCCTTCTTTTTTACAGTTTGTAAATGAAAGGGCGCGAATCAGCTTTTATGGAGATTTTTTGTATCCGCTGGCTACGGATTCCACTCCGGAGGCTTATTATAAGGAAGCACCGGAGGGAGAAATGTGTCAGGAGCTTCTGGATTGCAGAGGTAAGATTTGGGAGGCATTGTCTCCATTTCAGATGAAGCTGATATGCTTATCCCCGGCTCAGTTTATCCATTTTGGGACTACCTGGGAGCTGGCGGAGCTGATGACGGCGCAGACGGGAGATTATCACTATCTGGACTGGCACAAGGCAGTGGGCACCAATCTGGAAAATCCGCATTTTGCCGTGTATAACAGTGTGGTGTCCCCTCTTGCAGATGTGGATGAAGATTGTTATATCGAGAATTGCATTATTGGTGCCAATGTACAGATTGGCGGCCCGGCGGTGCTGTCCGGCCTGGAAATAGCGGGAACGTCAGAGCAGATGCTTCGTGTGCCGGGAGGCGTGGCCCTGCATGGCATACAGCTTGCGGATGATAGATATGTGGTGCGGATTTACGGCCTGCAGGATAATCCCAAGGTCACGCTGGAAAAAGATGGTCAATGGCTTGGGCAGCCGCTGAAAAAGGTGATGGAGTATTATGGCCTGACGATTGCTGATTTATGGGACGGGGGAAGCAGCAAGGAGCACTATTTGTGGTTTGCCTGCTTATATGCCCCCGGGGCAACCATGGCAGAAGCAGTGGAGGAGGCACTGTTTCTGCATAGAATGTTTATGCTGGATGCGTCCGCGGAGGAGGCTTTGGCGTGGCTTGCAAAGCCTAGAGAGAGCCTTTATGGCAGCTTTAACGGAGCAAAACAGGGGGGCTATCTGGAGTTTAACCGGGAAGTGACCTGCCGGATATGCCGAGAGCAATTTCTGGAAGGGCTGAGAGCGGGCAAGAATTATGGTGAGGCACTGGAGTCTTTCCGGGCCCACGGACTGACCGGGGAGCAGTTTGAAAAATTGCTTACACTGGCAGAACAGGAGAATTTTTCTACAAGAATCAGAATATATTATGGGCTGGCAAAATATGCACGGGAAAATAAAGGCAGGAATTTTGGACTGTCTGCCAGGGAGCTGGAGCTAAAATGCTTTGTGACTATCCGGGAAGAAATTTGCAGAGCCAATTTAGGGAAGCCGGAGCGGATGAAGAATGCCCATATAGGCAAAGCTGCGGTGGAGGTACAGCTTCCTATCCGCGTGAATTTCGGAGGGGGCTGGACGGATACGCCGCCCTATTGTAATGAAAAGGGAGGTCTGGTACTGAATGCGGCCCTTCAGTTAAATGGTATTAATCCCATTCAGGTAACCGTGCGGAGACTATCGGAGCTTCGGATTGAGTTTGCCAGTGAGGACATCGGGGTAGAGGGCAGAGCAGATACGGTGGCGGAGATTCAGGATTGCAGAAATCCTTACGATCACTTCGCACTGCATAAGGCAGCACTTCTGGCCTGCGGAATTATCCCCATGGAGGGGGAAGAGAGGACCCTGGAGGAGATTCTTGCTTCTTTGGGGGGCGGAATATTCCTTTCAACAAGGGTGGCAGGTATTCCAAAGGGCTCCGGTCTTGGAACCAGCAGTATTCTGGCAGGGGCCTGCATTAAGGCTCTGTATGAGTTTATGGAGATACCTCTTTCGCAAGACAGTCTCTATGATATCGTCCTTTGTATGGAGCAGATTATGAGTACCGGAGGGGGCTGGCAGGACCAGGTAGGAGGTCTATGCCCGGGAATAAAAATGATTTCCTCAGAGCCGGGGCTGGAACAGCATTTGAGGGTAGAAACGGTAACACTTTCAAAAGAAGCGGCGGAGGAGCTGCAGCAGCGTTTTGCGCTGATTTATACCGGACAGCGGAGGCTTGCACGGAATCTGCTCAGAGATGTGGCGGGCGGCTATGTCGGTGGAAGAGAGTCTTCCGTATCGGCACTTGCGGCAATGAAGTCGGTGGCAATGGAGATGAAGGAGGCGCTGGAGAAGGGAGATATTGAGAGCTTTGCTGGGCTTTTGAATCGTCACTGGGAGCTTTCCTTACAATTGGACAAGGGAGCATCCAATACTTGTATTGACCAGATTTTTGCCTGCTGCGAGGATTTGATTTGCGGTAAATTTATCTGTGGCGCCGGTGGGGGAGGATTCCTTCAGGTGATTTTGAAAAGGAATGTGACAAAACAGATGCTTCAGGAGCGGCTCTATGAGGTTTTTCAAGACAGTGGCGTAAGTGTGTGGGAAAGTCGGTTTGTTCTTTGACAGATGGTTAAGGCTGTGTTTTAATAAAAAGTGGAATAGGAGATGGACCGAATGTATAGTTTTAGCAGCAGAATCAGATATAGTGAATGTGACAGTGAAAAGAAGCTGTCAATTCCTTCCCTGATAAATTATTTTCAGGATTGTTCTACCCAGCAGTCTGAGGATATCGGCATGGGCTTTGTATATACTGAGCCCTTAAAATGTGTATGGGTCCTGGCAGCGTGGCAGGTGATTATTTATCGGATGCCCAGGCTGGGCGAGACGGTGGAGGTGGGCACACTTCCGTATGATTTCAAGGGCTTTCTGGGGCTTAGAAATTTTTTCATGAAGGATGCCGAGGGGGAGTTTTTGGCAGTTGCCAACTCTCAGTGGACTTTAATCAGTACGGAAACCATGAAACCTATGATGCCTACAGACAGGATGCTGGAATGCTATGCACCGGAGCCGAAGCTGGAAATGGATTATGCCGGAAGGAAGGTTGTGTTACCACGGGAGATGGAGAGCTTGGAGCCTTTTCAGGTGCTTCGCATCCATCTGGACAGTAACAATCATGTAAACAACGGACAGTTTGTTTCCATGGCGTCAGCATATCTGCCGGCAGGTAAGGAGCTTTATCAGTTCCGGGCTGAATATAAGGTACAGGCGCATCTGGGAGATACCATAGTTCCCGTAGTAGCGGTGGGAGAGGATGTGGCATACGTGTCCCTGCAAAATGAACAGGGGACGGTTTATTGCAATGTAGAATTCACGTTCAGAGCTAAATAAGAGGAAAAGAATAGCTCTGAACGAAAAGGTAAAAAGAAAGTGATGAAAAATGATTAAATTAGGTGAATTACAGCAGCTTGTGATTGTGAAAAAAGTAGAGTTTGGTGTATATCTGGCACCGGATATGGAGGAGGCAGAGGACAGGGTACTGCTTCCGAAGAAGAGTGTTCCGGAAGGAAGGGATGTGGGGGATACGGTGGAGGTCTTTGTGTATCGTGACTCCAAGGACCGTATTATTGCTACAACGACGGTTCCCAGGCTGACAATGGGAGGCGTGGCATTGCTTAAAGTAGTGCAGACCAATAAATTCGGAGCCTTTTTAGACTGGGGACTGGAGAAGGATTTGATGCTTCCCTTTAAGCAGCAGCTTTTCCGCGTAAAGGAGGGGGACCAGGTTTTGGTGTCTCTTTATATTGATAAGAGTGATAGACTTTGCGCAAAAATGAATGTTTACAATAATCTTCGCTCGGACAGCTGCTATAAGAAGGATGACATGGTGACTGGCAGGGTGTATACTATAAGTGAGGAATTTGGTGCTTTCGTGGCAGTGGATGATATCTATTCAGCCCTTATTCCGAAAAAAGAGATGTACGGCACTGTGAAATCCGGTGATGTAATTACTGCCAGAGTTTCGGAGGTAAAGCCCGACGGCAGGCTGACCCTCAGTATCCGTGAAAAGGGGCTTGTTCAGATTGAAAAGGATGCTCAAGAGCTTCTGCATATCATTGAAAGCTATGATGGTGTGCTTCCGTTCAATGATAAGGTGTCACCGGAGATTATCAAGAGAGAAACCGGCATGAGCAAGAACGAGTTTAAGCGTGCGGTAGGCAATCTTTTAAAGACCGGTAAAATAGAAATTGGAGAAAAGGTAATACGTAGGAAATAGATGGAACAGAAAGAGATTAGAAAAGACAGAGTAGACTGGTATTTTTTGGGGGTAATTGTATTTCATGTGGCACTGGTGCTGTTGGTGTCCTACACTCCCTTTACACAGATTATACCATGGAACATGGCTACCAATGGTATTCTTTCCGGAGCGACCATCTGGATTCCGGCCTTGATATATTTTGCCGTTACGAAGCAGAATCCCATTAAATTCTGCCGATTTCGAAAAGTCAGACCTGCCACAATTTTTATGACGGTGCTGTACACCATGCTATGTGGTCCGCTTACGGCAGTGGCCAATGCCATTTCTATGTTCTTTGTGGATAATACGGTGGTGTCAATAAGTGGCAGTGTACTACAGATGCCTTTTGTGGTAATGTTTTTTATTATGGCGGTAAGTGGTCCTTTGGTGGAGGAATTCGGTTTTCGAGGTGTGCTTTTTCAGGGATTCCGTAGCAGAGGAAACGTATGGAAGGCGATTTTGCTCAGTGCATTTCTCTTTGCGGTGATGCATATGAATCTTAACCAGGCGGCGTATGCGTTTTTTATTGGTGTTATGCTTGCACTTCTGATGGAAGCTACGGATAGCATCTGGCCCGGCTTTATCATGCATATGTCCATTAATGGTTCTTCTGTGGTGCTGATGTATCTGATGAATGCCATGCCCCGGGAGGCACTGGAGATGGCAGAGGCGGAGGCTGCACTGGGAACGGAGGAGCTATTACTGGTTGTCAGTGTATATTTGGTGCTTGCGGTGATTTGCACCCCGCTTGCTCTGTGCGTGCTGGCATGGATTGCCGGGCATGAAAACCGGAAGGAGGCTCTGGCAGCCGTTCTTCCAAAGAGGAAATCATCCCATTCAAGGCTGATGACGATTCCCTTAGCTTTGGGAGTCTTAATCTGCGTGGGAATGATGATTATAGATTTGTTACAATTGTAAACGATACAACAAAAGGAGGTAAATTATGGATATTGCTGCATTATCAACAGGTTTGGCCGGTATGGACGTTATGAACAGAGTGGGAACTGCAGTATTGGACAAGGCGATGGATACCAATGAGACATTGGGCGCAGGTCTTGTACAGATGATTGACGCTGCTGCAATGGAAAGAAGTGTAAATCCCGGTGTTGGAGAGAATATCGACGTAAGAGTGTAGTATAAAAAAGGTATAAAAAATGTACAATAAAGTATTGATTTTTGTGCAATATTTTTGTACATTTGTATTAATGGTGAAAATCTATTAGAATAGGAGCGATTACCAATGATATCGAATCAAATACTACAAAATACCATCGAAGGACTGAAAAATATTGCAAGGGTGGAGGTCTGCGTTATGGACGTGGACGGTAAGCCGGTGGCGTATACCATGGATATGGCACATCTGGGCAAGCCGGCTACAGAATTTGCCAAGTCTCCTGCGGATACTCAGGAGATACAGGGATATCAGTTTTTCAAGGTTTATGATGAGCAGCAGCTTGAATATGTGCTTGTAGTAGCCGGCTCCGGTGAAGATGTGTATACCATTGGAAAAATGATTGCCTTCCAGCTGCAGAATCTGCTGGTGGCGTATAAGGAGCGTTTTGATAAGGACAACTTTATTAAGAATCTTCTTTTGGATAATCTGCTTCTGATTGATATCTACAGTCGTTCCAAGAAACTTCACATTCAGACCGATGTGTCCCGTGTGGCTATGATTGTGGAATCTGACAATAGCAAGGACAGTAATGCACTGGAGCTGACCAGAGCTTATTTTGGCAGCAACAGCAAGGATTTTGTTACTGCTGTGGATGAGAATAATGTTATCGTAGTGAAGGATTTGTCCGAATCCGATTCACCGAAGGAGATTGAGAAGGTAGCCCGTGGTCTGGCTGTGCAGCTGGGCAAGGACGGACTGAAGAATCTCCGCATTGCTTACGGTACCGTTGTGCGCGAAATTAAGGAGGTAAGCCGTTCCTATAAGGAAGCAAAGATGGCTCTGGATGTGGGCAAGATTTTCTTTGATGACAGAAATGTGATTGCCTATAGCGAGCTGGGTATCGGACGTCTGATTTATCAGCTGCCCATTCCTCTTTGCAAGATGTTTATTCGTGAGATTTTTGACGGCAAGAGCCCGGATGAATTTGACGAAGAGACCCTTACCACTATCTATAAGTTTTTTGAGAACAGCCTGAATGTTTCGGAGACATCCAGACAGCTGTTTATTCATCGTAACACACTTGTATACAGACTGGATAAGCTACAGAAGAGTACCGGTCTTGATTTGCGTGTGTTTGAGGACGCAATCACCTTTAAGATTGCCCTCATGGTTGTAAAATATATGAAGTACATGGAGAGTTTTGAATATTAATGACTAGAAGGGAAAGAAAAAAGTTACTTCAGGATGAGATTATCGAGGAAAAGGGTCTCATTTGCCTGGAGAATGTAAGTAAGGCCTATGCTACGGGGTCGCCCGCTTTAAATGGTGTGTCCCTGAGCATTATGCCCGGAGAGTTTGTTTTTATCGTAGGAGACAGTGGTTCGGGAAAGTCCACTTTGATTAAGCTGCTTCTTAGAGAGCTGGTAGCCACCTCAGGCACCGTGTGGGTGAAGGGCCACAATTTAAGCAAGCTTCGTCACAGACAAATCCCCAAATTCAGGAGGAACCTGGGGATTGTTTTCCAGGATTTCCGTTTGTTAAACGATAGAAACGTATATGAGAATGTGGCTTTTGCACAGCGGGTAGTGCAGGTGCCTGGCAGGGAGATTCGCAGAAACGTACCGTCCGTTTTGGCTACGGTAGGACTTGCCGGTAAGTATAAAGCAAAGACCAGACAGTTGTCCGGAGGAGAACAGCAGAGGGTTGCATTGGCGAGAGCACTTGTCAATAAACCTTCTATTTTGCTTGCAGATGAGCCCACCGGAAACCTTGACCCTAAGAATTCCTGGGAGATTATGAAGCTTTTGGAGGAGATTAACGAAAGCGGAACCACCGTAGTGGTGGTAACTCATAACCGGGAAATCGTAAATGGTATGCGCAAGCGTGTGATTACCATGAGGAAGGGCGTTATTATCAGTGATGATGAG
>CAZOSU010000006.1:0-22841 GCA_964582515.1 uncultured Acetatifactor sp.
GTAAAGCTAAGTCCGTTATAAGTTGCTGCCTGTCCGGCAAATCCACCATTTACGAAATCGTCTGCGGTGAAATCCCAAATGGTAATGTCACTTTCAAAACCAATGGTCTTGGTTACAGCGGCTCCCTCTACTTTTACGTTAGAAGTTAACTTCTGAACAAAAGGAGCACTATTGGTTACCTTCACATCATATACACCATCACGTAACTGAATATTCTCAGTACCGGTAAAGGTATATACATAACCATCCTCATTTAAGTTGGTAAAGATAAAGGTTGCATTTGCAAGATCAGAAGCGGTTGCGCCATTAGGAGCGATGGTAATATTATATACAGGCTTCTTCTCAAAGGTAATATCTAAGGTACCAGCTTCCGTAATCTTTGCAGTAGCAGGAGATACTAAGCTATAATCATTGATGCCTGATTCCTTTACTGTATACTCGATACCACTTTCTAATTCAGTTGCATAGGTTGTACCGGTAATAGTAACTACCGGAACAAAGATTTCGTCAGAAACAAATTCTAACTTAAGATTTGCAGCCACATCCTCAGGTAAACCAACGATGTTACCGGTTACTGCATACTTCTCAACTGTGATAACAGTAATGTCCGCAGTAGCAGTAGTCTCAGAACCAAGGGAAACTGCTGAGCCCTGGGAAATAACATATCCGTCTGCATCTCCAAGAGTTAAAGTGTAGTCAAATCCTGCAAAAAGAGTTGTAGAATACTTTCCATCTACTACCTTTGCTTCAGTAACAGCCTTGCTCTGGTTGTTGGTAAAGAGAACGCTGTAATCAGAAAGACTTGCAGGAGCGGTAACAGTTCCGCTTACAGCCACTTCTACCGCCGGCTCTACATATGCACGACAGATAACCAGCTTCTCCTTGGTGGTGTAAATCTTATGAAGACCATCCTCGGTAGGATAGAAGGTGATAATAGAAGCACCTTCCACTGCATCATAACCGCCAATGTATTCTGTCTTCACTCCGGAAGGAGACTCAATCACATAATCTGCAACTGTACCATTGGAAGATACAACTGCGGAGAACTTCTCCCCTGCACTTAAATCAAATGCCACATATACCTCTGCGCTTGCAGCCTTATTGGAATAAAGGAATCCATTATATGTAACACCGGCTAAGCTCTTGCTCTTCTCATCGTATCTTGTTACCGCGGTATTCATTGTACGAAGTCTATGAGTAGTAGGATAACCACCATCATTAAACTCGAATAATACCTTGCCGTCTGCATCCTTTACAGAACAAGAAGCAATAGTTGCGCCCTTGCTTCCGGCTTCCACGCTGCTGTCATACCATGCATTCATCACATCAGCGGTAAGCATATTGTTGTACTTTTCAGTATCCAACTGCTCTGCACCAAAATCCCATACATCAATCTTGGATGGGTCATATGCTACTGCGGGTGCATCCGTTGCTGTAGGTGCATCCGTTGCTACAGGTGCCTCAGTAGGTGCTTCGGTAGGAGCCTCAGTAGGTGCTTCGGTAGGAGCCTCAGTGGGTGCTTCGGTAGGAGCCTCAGTGGGTGCTTCGGTCGCTACAGGTGCCTGAGCACTCTCGGTTACAGCAATTTTATAAAGATAATTATTTCCCTGTAAACCGCCTAAGAAATAAGTGCCTGCTTCCGCGATAGCAAGCTCAGAAATATAAACCTCATTCTTCACCGACTCTAATGCTGTCGCAGCAATCACATTCTTCTCTGCATCATAAACAGATACCTGACGATTATCTCCGCCACATGCCCACCATACCTTTACGGTAGCAGCAGAAGAGGTGGCAAACTTCACCGCATATGTACTTACAGTGGATGTTGCGCCAAAATTAATTCTCTTAGTTGCTGCGAACTCGTCAGCAAATGTTTTTGCATTATCATTTACTGCTGCTTTCTCGCCCCAAAGAATTGTAAAATAGCCATCCGTTCCAGCCGTGTCCATATCCCCATCTGCCTTATCCCCTTTATCAAAGGTAGTCAGGTCAGCAGGGTTCAGAACATACTCTTTCACTGTCTCAGAAGCAATTGCAACATCGCCATCAGAAACAGTCGAAGCTGAAGCCTGAAGACTTGTCAGGTTTGACAAAACCATAGCTAAAGATAACACTCCAGCCAGGATTTGTCTGAAACTTTTTCGCTTCTTTGAATTCTTGAACATTCAAAAAATCCTCCTTTTCTTTCCTCCCGCGCACTTTATCATGCGCTTATTTTGCTTGCTTTCTTTATAAAAATAAGCCCTAGCATTTCACCCACAAATGTAAACGCTTACATTTTAAAACGAAATATAAGGGGTACGCACAGAACCCCCAATCCAAGCAATTTATAATATTTTAACAAAATATCCGGTATTTCGCATGGGTCTAAAGTACCATTTTGGCAAATATTCCCGTAAAAAAATACCCACTATTTTTGTTAATTTTGACGAGGCACTTTTTTCCCAATGAAAATACTTTCATTCACCACTTATAGAAACAAAAAAGGTGGTCAAACACCTCCTCGAGAATGTTTGACCACCTCAGTCATTTACAGTTCATCCACCTATTCCAGCTTAAACTTTGCCACCTGACCGGACAGATTTTCTGCAATTTCCAGATTGAACCCGGCCTTCTGCTCAATATCACAGATATCTCCTGTTAAATCCGCTGCCGTCTCAGACACCATGGTAATTCCTCTGGCAGCTTCCTCCACCGCAACGTTGATTGCATTCATAGATTCACTAATCTGTTCGGAAATTCCATCCAGCTGCTCGGAATCACCGGCAAACTCTTCCATAATCCCCATGAAGCTATCTGCATCTGTGCGATAATCATCACAAGTGGAAATGAGCTTATTATAGCCTTCAATAGCTGTACTCTCCATAAACGCAATCATCTTCTGGGCTTCCTCTGCCAAATCCTCCACTGCGCTGATTACCTGAGAACTAACCGCTTGAATCTTTCCGGCAGCATCGGCTGAATCCGTGGCAAGCTTGCCAATCTCACCTGCCACCACTGCAAAGCCCCTCCCGGCCTCTCCGGCACGCGCTGCCTCTATGCTGGCATTTAAGGCAAGTAAATTGGTCTGCTCTGTAATCCCAATAATATTCTCTGTTAATACATTAATTTCATTGACTGTTTTGGACAATTCGATCTTTTCTGCTACGGCCTTCGCCATTTCCTTCGCATCCTTCTTTGCCGCCGCCTGTTCTCCGGATGCAACCTCATAGGTTTCCTTGGCCCTATGCTGAATATCCCGTGCCAGCGAGTCACCTTCCATAGCCTTATTTGCAATATTACTAATTCGCTTTCGCATATTGCCTACTACTTCTGTAATCTGATTTAAGGATGCCGTGGTCTGCTGCATACCCGCACTCATCTCTTCCATGGTGGCAGATACATCCATGATGCCTGCGCCCGCACTTTCCAGCTTCTCCGCCATCACATCACCGTACTGCTTTATTTCAGCCGAGCCTTTGGAAATCTGTAGCATAATATCCCGGATATATGCCAGAAGCTCATTTACCTGACCGGCCATTATCTCCATTTCATCACCGGAGCGAACAGCCAGTGTCTGGGTTAAATCACCTTCATTATGAACCAGCTCGTAAAGCTTTTGATTCACCTTACGAATTCCCTTTACAACGGACTGAATCACCAGATAAATAAGCACAAAGGAAATTATGAAAATCACTCCGCCAATTTGTCCAACACGTATCCGGAAGGAATTATACTGCTCCGTCACCACAGAAGCATCAAAATCACTACCCAGAATTCCTACCACCTGACCTGCATTATTCTTAAGAGGCACATAGGCACTGATTAACTCACCATCCTCTGTATAATCTATATAGTCCTGCACATAGTCCTCTCCGGCAAATACGCCGCTCAGTTCCTCATAAGAGACCTCAAATTCCTCTCCAAAGGCTGCGCCTTCCTCATCTGCATCCACACCATAATAGACCTTGCTTCCATCCGTCCAAAGGGTATATACATATATGATTCCACAGGTATCCCGTACATCTCTCAGTGCCTGTGCAATTCCCGCATACTCCGGTGTATCTTCATCTCCGGCCTCTAACTGCACCAGGGTTTCCAAATTGATGCTGTCCGCTGCAACACAAGCCGCAACGGAAGCCTGCATTACCGCCATATCAACCATCTGTTCCTTAAAACGCGCAGACAAATCATATCCCATATAGCTGATGGCAGTTATAATTACCATACTGCATACCACTAACAGCTTTGCACGGATGCTAAGTCTCCTGGTCTTCATCTTCATGTCTTTCCTCCTTTGGGGCATCAACCTCTTCTCGCCCTCTGTTTTTGCTCATACATCTTCTGGTCAGCCCTGGTCACATACCCATGTAAATCCACATTTTCCCGTGGATCTGTAAGCACAGCCCCCATGCTGATAGACAACCCCAGCTTGCCCAAAGCCTCTTTCACTTTATTACAATACTCATCAATCTGCTGCCATGTAGCTCGTGGGAACATCACCACAAATTCATCCCCACCATATCGGCACACATACCCTCCCATCGGGCAATTCTTTTTCAAGGATTTTGCAATATTTCGCAAAGCCTCATCCCCGGCCTCATGGCCGAAATTGTCATTTATTTCTTTAAAGTAATTCACATCGCAGAATAGTATGGCGCATTTTTCATTCTCCATACAAAACGTTTCAAAGGCAGGAACCATCTTCTCCACAAAAGCAATGCGGTTATATATTCCCGTAAGCTGGTCTCTGTTGTACACATCCCGAAGCTGCATTGCCGCAGATTCCAGCTGTTTTTTCTTAAAACGATTTTCCAGAGCAGTCACACAGGCCGCGTGAATATCATAGAAATTAGGATTATTGTATAGGAAGTTGGCATTCTTAAGCACAACAAAGCCTACTGCCTGCTGGCGGAAATGGATGGGCGAAAACGTGTAGGAACAGCTCCCCTCCTGGGCTTCCATATGATTTATCAGCTCATGCACCGTACTGACATTCAACAGTTCCCCGTCCTCTACCGCTCTTGCCACTACACAATTCTCAATATCATATCCCTTGGAACCGAAAATAGTATCCGGGTGGGCCTCATACAGCTTCTTATCCACCACAAAATAGACAGCCTCGCAGTCCATGGTCTCATAATGCTCCGAAGAGCATGCAAAAATATCCTCAAATTCCCTTCTTTTCGCAAGATTAACCTCCAGCTCCATCAGCTTCTGGGCAATCACATCCCTCTTTACCCCATACACAATCTGGCTCTTGGCATAATCTCTGTAATCTACAATATTATTGTTCGGACAGCCGCAGCTTTCCCCATACACACAATTACTACGAATCAGATGCTCCCTGGGTACCTTCTCTCCTGCCCAAATCTTAAGAAGCATCTCCAGACATATTCCTCCGGTCACCTCTCTGGTGCTACTAACCGTGGTAATCTGCGGTTTGAAATAGACCGCCTTGTCCAGATTGTCAAATCCGGTAACCTTAAAATCCTTCGGGATGGAAAAGCCCATATTGGCCGCCTCAGAGCAAAGACCCGCCGCAATATTATCATTGGCACACACAAAGGCATCCGGTATCTTTCTTCCACTATCCACGATATGCCGCAGATGTTCCACACCATACTGAAAATCAAAGTCCCCATCCAGGGTAGGATTGTCCTCCAGAGAGAGCCCAAACTCTTCTATACATTCCGTATATCCCTGTTTGCGCTGTATATTCTCATAATTGTCCTTGGGACCACCGGCATATACAAAGCTTCTGCACTGATGCTCTTCATATAAATGATGCATCAGCTCCGAAATGGCACTCTTATTATCAATTCCCACATAATAAAAGCCCTCAACTCCCAGAGCAATACTTACAATAGGCACGTCATACCTTTTCAGCTTCCTGATAATTCCGTTACGGACACTGATATCATTGATATTAATTAAATCCAGTATAATACCGTCCATCCTGTCCAATTCCGGAAGCTCAAAAATATTGTACTCTCCCCGGTTATGTAATTCATCATTACTCCAGTTTCCATGGCACACAAAATGATACAACCTTATTTCTTCCTCAAGCTCCCAGGATTTTTTCATAATCCCATCAACCCAGGCATAGGTCATCAATCTTTTCCAGCCATCCGACAACAACGCAATCCTTTTCATAGTCACACGTCCCTCTACCATAGCATATATAAAAATAGTACCACAGTACTTGTTGATTTTCAACAACTATTGTGGTACTATTACCAATTTTATGGATTTTTTGTACAAAAAACAGTTTCTTCAAACAATTCTATACAGCTAGTGCTCATTTGGACTCTTCTTATACGCCTTTAAACGCTCATACTCCTCCATGGTAATGGGCAGAATCGTGCCATGCTTGTAGCCATAGGGGAAAGAAAAGTCACTGTCACTTCTTACAAACCGCCCTCCGGCCAGTTTATCTGCCACAAACGGTACATAGCCCTGCTCGGTAGCTTCCTTGGTTCCAAAAAAGTCCAGCATCAGCGTCCACTTCCCATCCGGCATCTTGAAAGCAGTGGGAGCCTCATACGCTGCATCGATAACTCCCTCCATGCACTGGTCAAAGCCCTTTATCTGTGTCCATGGACCGGTAATGTTATCACTCTCTAACATAAATACCCGAATAGGATTTCCCACACCCTTCACAAAGAGATAGAACTTACCATCCTCCTCATACATTGCAGAATCAATACATGGATTCTCTCCCTGGTATAGCACCTGTGGTGGTGTAAAGGTTTCGAAATCCTTGGTTCTGGAATAGTATATACACATAGGGTCATAATTCGTATCTTTATGGGAAGAAGACCAATGAATGATATAGTCCCCCTCCTTTTTATCATAAATGATATCCGGGGCCCACATACAGCCAAAATCCGGGGTACCGATGGGCAGCATCTTCTGCTCGGACCAGTGAAGCAAGTCCTCTGACTCCCACATCACCAGCTCCTTACTACCAATACGCTTTACTTCTCCCCAGGAATTCTTGTACTTATAACGGAATTCATAGGAAAGACTCAGGTCAGTAGCCAGAATCACAAATTTACCGTTTGGTGTCCTCGTAATAGTAAAATCACGCACTCCCTTATCTCCCTTATAGCTCCAAAGCACAGGATTTCCATCATTTACCTTTTCCCAATGATAACCATCGGTACTGATACCAAAATACACCTGCTCGCCCTCCGGCGTTCTGGTCTCCTTAAAATGTACAAATAAATATGCCTGCATCCGTCTCCTCCTTTATGAAAATACCATTACCGTAACACTGTGTGCGGGGAACGGATAGACCAGACGATTGTCCTGTACGGTCAACGACTTTTTCTCTTCCTTCACCTTATCCGGCTCATCCAAAGTATTTACCGCATCCAGCTCAAAACCTGCCAGATAAGTTATCTCCGCCTGCTTCTTTTCCGCTCCGTCCAGAGTAAGCACCACCTCTTTTTCTTCTCCGGTCAGATTCACTGCCTTCAAAATTGTGGTTCCCTGCTTCTTGTCCACACTGGCTGTTACATAAAGCTCCTCCAATTCCGGCAGGTGGTCCACAACATCATTGTAGCTCTCACCATTTACATAAGTCATAATATGGCGTCCGTCCACCACGAGCTTAAGTGTATACTCTATATCCTCTACATGGAAAATGCGGTGGGAAATGGTAGAGCCTCTGCCTTTGCTCACATTTAAAAGATTGCAGTCCCAGTTATCCCAGCCGCCAAACTCCCATTGCAGGAAATTCTTATCATCCCTTGCACCGAAATTAATCTTTAGGCCCTTGCGTCCGCTGCTTCTCTTAAACTTAAAGGACAATGTAAAATTCTCTCCGGTAATATCGGTCACAGGATGCGGAGAGTTATCCTCTACCGTGATGTCTGCCAGACTTCTTACCACGCCATCCTCTTCCACCTGTACATCCCAGATGCTTCCGGTGATATCATTACCGGTGATATAAATACCTCCCACAAGATTGACTTCATCGGTCAGAGGTATAATTTCCTCCAGATTCTCCTTGGAAAACTCTACCGCATCCGTTCCCTGATGCTCCATAAACATCTTCTGTACATGATAATTGGGTGTCTTCATAATACGATGATTATCAAACCAAAGCATGTCCGGCTGCCAGTTCACATAATCCACATTACAGAGCATGGGTGCATAGCACGCCAGTGCCACTGCCTTAGAACGCTCTAAATGGGTCATATACGCCGCTTCCACAATGGCATTGTAATAGGTGTTGCCCCAGGAAGCATATTCTCCTAAAAATACCTTCGGTCCCTTCTCGTCATAATCCTCATAATGATGCATATTGGCAAGGAACCACTCCGGTGAAGAATAATAATGCTCATCAATCAAATCGCTGCCATGCTCTCTGGCGCTTCTCCAGCCTGCATCATAGCCCTCCCCCACTGCAAAGGGTCCAGCGGTGTTAATAATCTTAATCTCCGGATATTTTTCGCGAATGGCCTTATGGAAATAGGGATATCTTTCAAAAAAGCCTTCCCCGATTTCCTCATTCCCAACCCCCAGATATTCCATTCCAAAGGGAGCCGGATGCCCCATTTCACTTCTCACCTTACCCATGGGCGTGCTCTCGTCCCCATTGGCAAACTCAATTAATTCCAGTGTTTCCTGTACCCATTCATCAATTTTTTCTATTTCCACACCCTCGCCCTTGTGGGGGTTAAAGCCGGCGGGTACCACCGGAAGGGGCTTTGCCCCCATATCCTCACAAAAGCAGAAGTACTCATAATATCCAAGCCCCAGAGTCTGATTGTAACGCCAGTTATTTCGCCAGCTGGGTCTCTTCTCCACAGGTCCAAGGGTTCTCTTCCAGCGGTACATGGAATTCCTTGCATGGTCATCCAGTGCGCCGTCATGGGTCAGACACCCTCCCGGGAAACGCATAAACTTAGGCTTCATCTCGGCCAGAGCCTGGGCAATATCCTTACGCAGACCATTTTCCCTGCCCATATAGGTATCTACAGGGAACAGGGACACCATATCCAGGTCATATATTCCCGGCTCTGAGAAGGTAATCCGAAGCTTACCCTTAAAGGTGGTGTCCGTTGCTGCAAATACAATCTGATATTTTTCAAATTCCTCCGATGTATTTACACACAAAGCAGCCTTCGCACATACCTCCCCCGTCTCGTTCTCCACGGTTATGGTAAGCTCACCACAGGCAGCATCGGTACGCACATATACAAAAAAAGCATACTCCTTTCCTTTTTCCACAAAAATCCCGCTGTTAAAGCCTGTGTTTACAATATAAGCACCACTCTCTACATCCACCTGCAAATAGTGAATATTTTCCTCATTCATGGGCTTATCCGTAAGCACCTGCCACTTACAGCTCTCCGACTTTTCCCAAGCAGTCAGTTCATGATACTCCGGTTTGTCAATCTCGCAAAATTCAAAGGAACGGTTCTGCACCAGCTCTGCATACAAGCCGCCATCTGCGGCATGGTTTATATCCTCAAAGAACAGACCATATAAATCCCCCAGCTCCTTGTAGGTTTTCTCCTGATAAACTGTTATTTTCTTCATATGTAACCCTGCTTTTCTTAAAACTCACTAAAGTACGGATTGTCCTGCGTATAGTTCTGCTCCGGTAACACTATAGGAGTTTTTTCTCTTACAATTTCACGATAAAAAGCCGCAAATGCTGCTTCTCTGTAAGGTCTTAAGAACAAAGTTCCAATTCCCAAAGTAAATACACAAAGAATGGACCAGCCGATAAAGCTAAGGTCTAAGCAGAAAAGTCTCCACTTATTACCATCCATAAGACGCTTCGACTCATTGATGGCGTCCGTAGCAGACATATCCGGATTTTCTGCTGCTATGTAAGCTGCCATGGAATAACTGTAGCTTTTCACAATACCCGGTATAACCAACAGCATCGTCCAAAGAAAAATAAAAAGGCGTCGTAAAAACTGCACGCAAAAGCCCTGACCAAAGCAGTCAAACTTACTGAACAAATTGGAAAACTGAGGATTATTACCATCCACCAGATTCAAATTGTACTTGGCATATCCTAAAGTAATGGGACCACCGATAAACATAATCACAATCGCCCATATTACCATCACAATAAGGAATACACCTAAAAACACCAGCACCGCCTGCATGATAGGGTTACTGAGCAAATCCGTATAATTAACTCCCTGCTGCTCCAGCTGTTCCATCTCCTGCTCCACATCACTACTAGATGAGCTTCCGCCTCCATCCAGCATAGTCGTCGCCGCTCCCAAAAGAGAAGCTACCAAGCCTGTCAGCACCGCCCACAGCCAGTTGTTTTGCAGCGCCAAACGCGCCCTTTCTCTAAAATCCTTTGCATACATCATTGTTTTCTCCTCCTCATAAGTATATTTTAATCTTTTTTGATGCTCTTTTTCTCAATCCGAAAATAAATCTGCATCAGCACAATAGCCTCCACAATAATATACAGTGGCATCAGATTCGCCCAGATGCCGTCGCTGTTGATGCATAAGTAACAGATTACCTCTGTCACAACACAAAATCCCCATATCAGCATTCCGCAGGCATGATTGTACGCCTTTACATCCTTCAGCGGAAGCTTCTTTTTGTTAAATACCTTGTTCTGCTCTTCCGCACAGAACACCTTCATTCCTGCCATAATGCAGATAAAACCGATTGCTACATATAAAACCATCTTTCGCATTCCTCCAATCACTAGTCTTTTAAGTATAGCACAACTTAACCGATTATGGAACTATACAAATCCATTCCGAAGCTGGTCAGCTCCGGTGCGTGCTGAATCATCCTAAAGGTACGTCTTCCGTTTTCCTCGCGCTCCGCACTGAAAAATTCCACACCCACATCCTCCATCTCCCCGGCTTCCTCATAAATCTGCTGGGCAAAGGACAAAAGATGGGTCACTGTCAACACCTTCACATCCGCTTCCGTCAATGCTCTGATAATATCATAAGCAATCATGGAGCCCTCCTTCTCCGTGGTTGTCGCAAAGGATTCATTCAAAAGCACCATGGAATGTTCTCCCAGATTATCCACAATCTGACTCATACGCTTCAGCTCTTCGTCCAGCCTTCCGCTGTTCATGGCACTGTCCTCCCTTCTGGTAAAGTGTGTAAAGAAAGAAGGGAAAATACCGCTCTCATATTTTTCCGCTATAACAGGAAGACCGCACTGCATCATAATCTGGGCAATGCCGATACTGCGCAGAAAAGTGGATTTCCCGCCCTGATTGGCTCCGGTAATCACTAAAAGCATCTTCTCTGCAATATCACAGGTATTTCCCACCGGCGTCACTCTCTGCTCAATAGCCATGACAAATTCCTTCAAATTTTCAAACCGTAGCGTATTTCTTCCCACCACTGCTGGATAACACTGGGGCAGATAAAACCTCTTTATATGCTGCTGCAAAATAATTGCAGCCTTATAGAAGCCCAATTGAAAATGAAGCTGGTCGAAAAAGTCATTATACTCCTGTACAAAGGGTGCACATGCGCTGACCACATACCGTACCACCTCATACTCCAGATGAAGCCCCTGTCTGAGCAGATTCATATCCTTCCGAAGCGGTATCACCTCCGGCTTCTGGGACTTTATATATCCCTGCACCAGCTCTGCCATGCTGCTTCTTGCGCCAAAGGCCCTGCTCTCTGTATGAACCTCCTCCACCACAAAATCCCCACATTTTAAGCCCTCTGCCAGATTGCAGCCAAGTATAATCCGAGGCTTTACCTCCGTCTTTTCCTCGCCCTCCGTATCCCTTATGTAAAAGGAAATATCCTCTAAAATCTTTGAAAGTGCTGCTTCCTTTTCCTCCGAAAATTCCCGGCACATGCTCTCATACAAATCTAAGAAGCCTCTTGCCTTCAGCCTGGGGAGTGCCTCCTTTAGTAGCCCCTTTAATCTACTGAGCGTATTTACAAAAAGGGTAAGCACATGAATATCCGTTACCAGCTTCGCTGTGGAATCCTTGGTGCTTCTGCCGGAAATCCGTCTTCCCAGTGTCTCCCAGGTCTTTAGCATCTCCTCCACTACCGCATACATCTCATAAATGAGCTCCTTGTTTACCAGTGCATCCTTCAGCATCTCATGGCGATACAATATTTGTTCCTCACAGTTTAGCGGAACCATCATCACCATTTCCATGGTATGGGCTAAAAAAGCATCCTCCTTATCGATGTAATCCACCCTTCCGTCCTTATAAATAACCTCCTTGGCTGCAACGGAGAAAATTGTTTTCAGGCCCAAATCCTGTATAATATTTTTCGCATCCGCATACCTGGAAACATTCTCCCATTCCTTATCTGCGTATAAAAAATGTACCTTCATCCCAGTCTCTCCTTTAGCTGCTCATAGGTCAAACGGTATTTATTCACCTGATTTATGGCACACACGCTCTCATCCGCTTCCTGCCTGCAAATTTTAAAATTCTGCACCTTTTTCTCATCCATCATGGCACGCATACTTACCACGCTCTCATGAGCCTTAGTAAGCTCCCTCAAATGGGTCACGTATATTCCCCTGGAGCCCCGGAAAATGAAATGCTCCAGCACCTTCTTTCCCATAATACAGGCGTCATAATTGGCTGCCGTGGTAAAAAGCTCATTAATTATCACAAAGGCACCACTTTGTTCTCCGCTCATCATAGGCTTAAGGCGCACCAGCTCATCCATCAGCTTTCCTCTTCCACTTTCCACACTCTCCTCCACAGAGAAATGCGTAAGTAGCTCCGGAAAATAATGTACATTGGCGCCCTCTGCCGGTACATCCAGCCCCATTTTGGTAAAATATATGAGCTGCCCCAGACTTCTGGCAAAGGTGGTCTTACCGCCCTGATTAGGACCAGTCAGCACGATAAAGCTCTCTCCCGACGCCAGATAGAATTCATTGCTGATTACTCTCTCCGGAGCATTCCTGTGATTACATGCAAGAGCCAAATCATACAGCCCCCTTGCACTCATGTCCTTCTCCTCCTCCACTGTTGGCGCAGCAAAAGCAAAGCCCTGCATTTCCATATTCCTTTGAAATGCCCAATAAGACAAATAAAAATTAATCTCCTCTCCAAACCTTACAAGTGTCTCATCCTCATAAGCCTGATATTTATGATAAAAGCTCCTTACCTCCTCAAAATGCCTTCCATGCCTTTTGGCAAATTTCAGAGCAATCTCCTGCTCCAGTTCCTCCAGATTTCCAAGGGCAGAAAAAGGACTCTTAAACTCTGCTCTGTGCTCTCCCAACGCCTTTTGCAAAAAGCTCTCATAGCTTCCGGGCAAAGCCTCCTCGGACACAAAAATCTGGTCATTCTCATACACAAGCTTCACACGAAAGCCCTGTAATTCCCCTTTAAGCTTAAGCGCCTTTTCCTGCATCTCTAAAAACTCATGGGAAAATAGATAATTCTTCAAATATTCCCTTAATGACAAAAGGCCCTCTGACGCAAGAGGTGCCTCCACAAGCCCCTCATACAGCCGGCTGTACGCCTCACAATATGCTGCCACCTCCAACATGTGCCAGGCTCCCCGCTGGATTCCTACCGTCACAGACTTCTTTTTCTCCCCGGCCCGCTTTTGCATCTCCACCAGTCCTTCAAAGGCAAGCAAGAGCTTATGCACCGCTTCCTTTTTCACATCCTTATAGATGGCTCTCCGATAGGCCTCCCCGGCTTTATCCCCGGGAAAGCAGTAAAAATATTTTTTCACAGATACCGTGGTCAGCCCTTGAATCCGCTCCAGTATCCGGTCCAGATTTAAATCCACAAAAAAGGACGGCATCCCTGCCTCTTCCTCACCGGGATGCAGTTTTTTATCTAAAACACTTACAAATTCCATTTCCCTTCTCCGAATCACAAAACCTTTTCATACCAATATCATCATATCACGAATTTGCCAAATTCCTACTCCTTATTTTTCATTAACAAAAAAATCTAAGGCTAAATAACGCAGAGTTTTCCCCAGCCAAGCCTACTCTCCGGGTACTGTTCTCCCGGCTCCCGCCTTGCTCTTTTTTGCAAAAAGGCCTTCACCTTCTCCCCATACATATACACATCCTCCCCCTTTACAATCCCCTGCTCCATAAGGAGTGCTGCCGCCCCTGACACAATGGGAGTTGCAAAGGAAGTGCCGGTAAATTCTGCTCCTCCCCCATAAATACCGGGAGCAGGTATATCCACCGCCGGTGCTGCAATATCCGGCTTGGAATATGTGAGCAATGCAGAAGCTCCGGCTACATAGCCCCTTCCGGAAAAGGGTGCATAGGAGTCATACACACTGTTATATCCCGCCACACTGATAACCATCTGTGCCGTAGAGGGAATGGTCAGGGTCTCCTCCGGTGTGGGCTTAAGAAAAACCGTTCCCTCCCCTCTGGACTCCTTTGAGGGAAGATACATATCCAGCTTTCCGGACACAATCTCTCGTCCTTCTATTTCCAGCTCCCACAGACCGCCATTAATATAATTCCGACCTTCCGGTAGCATTTCGATATAAATCTCCCTTCTTACGGAATATGGCGTGGGCATTCCAAAATATATAAGGAGTCTTGTATTTCCGGTAATCACCTCGTATTTGCCGTCTTCAATTCCGGGCGGCAGCGGTATCCTCTCCCCCGCCGGAGAATAAATCGCAAAGGTAAGCTCATCTGCGAAGTTCTGCCACATCTGTATGGACAGATTGGGCTCATACTCTGCCACAGAAAGCTGTATCACATTCCTGGCTGAAAGCTCCACATTTACATGTCCTCCCGTGTCTCCCTCGTTTCCGGTTCCCACACAGATGGTATTTCTGCCAATCCCACTTACTGTGTCCAGATATCTGGCCAAAAGCCCCGTACCGTCATGAGGGCCGTAGGTATTCCCAAAGCTTAAATTAATCACAAGGGGGCGCTCCAGCTGCAGTGCTTTCCGAATGACACTGTCCAGTCCCCGCATAATCTGGGTCGTCATGGGAAAACCATTCCCCTGCTCCGTGCCCAGCTTCACGATTAAAAGCTCCACTCCCGGCGCAAGTCCCGTCCCTGTGCCTGCCGCAATCCCGGTAACCGCCGTGCCATGTCCGGTAATATCCGTCCCCGGCAGGGGAATTGCCCCCTGCTGCAGCAATTCATCCAGCTGTTCACGGTTATACTCTTCTCCCCGCTGCTGGTCCCACAGATACGCCACTCGGGTGGTCCCATCCCCATTCTGAAATTCCGCATTTCCCAGGTCCAGCCCCGAATCCAGCACCGCAAGCAGGATTCCCGCTCCATCCAGTCCCTCCGCTCCCCGTATCAGAGGATAAAAACAGCTCTCTGCCTTCACATCAATTGCCTGATAAAAAAAGCGTCTGGGAAGCTCTGCATATTCAATCTCCTTCACTGTACCCAGATACGCCATCTCCTGCCCGGGTACCTGCAAAATCGCAAAATCCCCTAAAAGATACTCCACTGAAATACCTCTCTCCAAAAGTCCCTCCAGACTTCCGTAATACTTCACAATCACTTCCCAGTGCCCACTCTCCTCTGCAAAGGCGAGATTTAAATTGTCGCTGCGTTCCCGCACCTCCTCACCGGTCTGCAGGGCCAGATTCAGCGCATTATCAAATTTTTCACTCATACAAAACCAACTCATTTTTTGCACATTGTATGAGAAAAACACCGGTACTATGACCGGTGCTTTACTAAATGCGCAGCTTTGCAAGATAATACAGCTAAAATCTCCTCCTGCTCCTTTTTTATAAGCTTCCCTCGATTATTATTCTTGGTAAAATGCTCTAAACACCTCTATTGCATATGCTGTATCCTTACCGCCGCCGGTCTCCACTGCGGAATGCATAGCCAGCTGAGGAAGCCCCACATCCACAGAGGATAAGGATACGTGAGATGTAGAAATATTCCCCAGCGTGGAACCGCCCAGAATATCCGAACGATTGTGATAGGTCTGGAAGGGCACTCCCGCCTTCTCACACAGAAGCTTCATTTTGGCTGTAGAAACCGCATCCGTAGTATATTTCTGACTTCCATGATACTTAATCACAATACCACCGTTTAAATACGGACGATTGGTGGGGTCCGCCTTCTCCGGATGGTTTGGGTGCACTGCATGTGCATTGTCCGCGGAGATTAAGAAGCTGTCCGCAACCATACTCAGATACTGATTTTTACTTAAAGAAAGACTCTCACCGATTCTCTCCAGCACATCGGAAAGTAAGGTAGAATCCGCTCCCTGCATGGTGCTGCTGCCGATTTCCTCATTATCAAACACTGCTGCCACCGTGATATACTCCGAAGGCTTTGCGCTGCAAAGAGCCTCCACCTGGGCGTAAACACTCTGCAAATCATCCAGCTTTGGCGATAAGATAAATCCCTCATCTGCGCCAATAACTCTGCCCTTATCACGGACATACAAATACAAATCATGCCCCAGAATCGCCTCTTCCGAGATATTAAGCACCCTACTGATTTCCTTCATCAAAAGCCCCTTACAGCCACCTTCTGCCTGCATGGACATCAGCGGAAGCATATCCACCTGAGGATTGTACTCCACACCCTTGTTCATATCCCTATTCATGTGAATTGCCACGTTTGGAATGACGAGAAAGTCCTTATCCACATCCACGGTGCTGGTCACTGCCTGACCATCCTCATTTTTATACACCACACGGCCTGCCACAGACAGAGGTCTGTCCAGCCAGGTGGATAAAATCATGCCACCATACTTCTCTGTGTTTAACTTCACGTACCTCTCTTCCACCGCCATCTCCGGATTCTCCTTTACCTTAAAGGTGGGAGAATCGCTGTGGGCAGCAATGATATGAAAGCCCTTTGCTGCGCCTTCCGGCATACGAAAAGCCATGATGGAAGACCCGTTTCTGGTCACAAAATAGTCCTTGCCATACTCTATCTTCCAGCTCTCCTTTTCCGAAAGCTCCATAAAGCCCCGGGTCTTTAACATATTACCAATATTTTCTACCACATGATAGGGACTTTTCCCATTTTCAATAAACTCAAGAAGCCCCTGATTGACAACCTTAAAATCCATTTCCAAATCCCGCCTATCTGTATACTATTTCCTTTGCCTTTTTGTCTGCCAGCTCTGCTCCTTCCAATGCCTCAATGATAGCCAGCGCAAAATCAATGGAGGTGCCCATGCTTCTGGAGGTAATCACCCTACCATCCACACAGACCCTGTCAAAGGATACCTCTGCTCCCTGCAGATGCTCCTCAAAGGATGGGAAGCAGCAAGCCTTCTTGCCCTGCAAAATACCCCTGCGCCCCAAGATGCTTGGAGATGCACAGATGGCAGCCACATACTTATCCTTCTTAAAATATTCGTCCACCAGAGCCATCAGACCATCGTGAGCCTCTAATTTTCTATGACCTGCTCCCCCCGGAAGCACCACCATATCATAGGCATCCTTCTCCATATCTGCAAAGAGCATATCACAGCCAATGGGGATATTGTGTGCCCCCATCACCTCTAAGCCCTCCATCATGGAGACCATGCTTACTTCAATCCCCGCCCTGCGACACAAATCCACTACCGTCAAGCCTTCGATTTCCTCAAATCCATCTACAAAAAATACAGCAATTTTGCTCATAAAAAACGTCCTCCTGAAAATGAAATTTATACCTTTTTTATAATAATATCAAATGTTTTACTTTTTTTCTATATGGTTTTGCGATATACTAGTTATATCAGTTTTGGTTGCGAATACGCTTCCCAGACTGGTATAACTAACATAAGAATCGAGATGAATTATTAGAATGGAAATTGAACGCAAATTTACATTAAAGAGTCTTCCAGAAAATCTGGAGCAATATCCATGCCACGTGATTGAACAGGGCTATCTGAACATCAATCCGGTAGTCCGTATCCGTAAGCAGGATGACAGCTACATCCTGACCTACAAGGGCAAGGGCATGATGGCCAGAGAAGAATACAATCTGGCACTTACGAAAGAAGCCTACTACCACCTTCGGGAGAAAATCGATGGTAATCTGATATCCAAGAAACGATACCTGATTCCCCTAAAAAATCCCCAGTTTGAAAAAGGCTTCCCCGCACCTCCCGATGACTACACCTTAACCATCGAGCTGGATGTATTTGACCCACCCTTCGCCCCCCTTGTCATGGCTGAGGTAGAATTCGGCAGCACAGACTCCGCCGAGGGCTTCATCCCCCCGGACTGGTTCGATAAGGATGTCACATATGAGCGTGAGTATCATAATTCTGTGCTTTCTGTGAAAAAATTTGATTAATACGACATAAAGAGCATCATTTCATGAACATTTGAGTTTCTGGAATGATGCTCTTTCTTAGTTTTCCGGCTCTTTAGACAATTGATATACGCCCTCAAAAGTGGGGGCGAAAAAAACGGAAGACCTTAAAGTCTTCCGTAATTCTTGGTAATCTTATAAATTTTCTCCGCCAAAGCCTTAGTAAGCACGCCGTCCTTCATTCTCCACTCCCAGTTGCCACCTAAGGTGGAGGGGGTGTTGATGCGGGCTTCGTTGCCTAGTCCCAGATAATCCTGCATAGGGATTACCACGGTCTCTGCTACGGAACAGAAAGCAGCTGTGATAAACTTCATGTTTACCTCGCTTCTGTCCCTGATGCCCAGATAATCATCTACATAAGCACGCTCCCGCTCATCTATATTTTCATACCAGCCCATGATAGTCTCATTGTCGTGGGTACCGGTATATACGATACAGTTTTGCTTAAAATTATGCGGTAGGTACTCATTGCCTGCATCGGTGCCGAAGGCGAATTCCATAATCTTCATACCCGGGAAGCCGGTCTTTTCTACCAGTTCAATCACCGAATCGGTAAGGAAGCCTAAGTCCTCCGCAATCACCGCCTTGTCGCCCAGTCTTCTCTTCATGGTCTCAAAGAGCTTATAGCCCGGGCCCTTGGTCCAGTGACCCTTCTCCGCTGTTTTGTCTCCGTAAGGTACAAACCAGTATTCATCAAAGCCTCTGAAATGGTCGATACGCACAATATCATACAGCTCATAGCAGTATGCAATACGCTTCATCCACCAGTCAAAGTCCGTCTTCTCATGGTACTCCCATGCATACAGAGGATTGCCCCAAAGCTGTCCGGTTTCACAGAAGGCATCGGGCGGGCACCCTGCCACACCCACAGGCAGATTTTCCTCATCCAGCTGGAAAAGCTCCGGACCAGCCCATGTATCTGCACTGTCAAATGCCACATAGATAGGGATATCTCCTACAATCTGCACCCCCTGCTTATTGGCATAAGCCTTCAGTGCCTTCCACTGGTTCGCAAACATAAACTGCTGGAACTTATAAAATCCAATTTCGTCTGCCAGCTTTTCGGTATACTCCTTGATAGCCTGGGGCTTTCTTAGGCGGATGTCCTCATCCCACTCAACCCAGCACACACTACCGAAGGAATCCTTCACCGCCATGTAAAGGGCATAATCCTTAAGCCAATAATCATTCTTATTCACAAAATCCAGATAAACCTTATCTGTCGCCAGACCTCTCTCTAAAAATCTGTCATAGGCCTTGCGAAGCAGCTTATAACGGCTATAGTACATCTTCTCATAATCCACATACTCCGGATTACTCCCAAAATCACATTCCTCACATTCCCATCTGGTAAGAAAACCACCGTCAATTAACTTTCCCAAATCGATAAAATAAGGATTCCCCGCAAAGGTAGAAAAGGACTGGTAGGGAGAATCCCCATATCCTGTCTGGCCCAGGGGCAGAATCTGCCACAGCTTCTGCCCTGATGCTTTTAAAAAATCCACAAATTCATATGCCTTTTTTCCAAATGTTCCGATTCCAAACTCCGATGGAATGCTGGAAACAGGTAATAGAATACCGCTTCTTCTCATGCTTGTTGTAACCCCTTTTCTTAGCTTAGCTAAGCTTCCAAATATCTTCGTTGTACTCTGCTATTGTTCTGTCGGAGGAGAAGAAGCCTGCCTTTGCAATATTTACAAGGCTCATTCGCTTCCACTTTGCCTGGTCTAAATAGTCCTCAAACATCTGATCCTTCACCTTGATATAATCCTCTAAATCAAGCAAGGTCATAAACCAGTCCTTATTTAAGAGCTCCTTGTAAAGACGCTCTAAATTCTCCTTCTGCCCAACTGCCAGAGCCTGCTTACTTACGATAAAGTCCACTGCTTCCTTAATCACAGGGCTCTTTTTGTAGTAGTCCTTAGAAACATAGTCCGCCTTTTCGTAGTGCTTAATTACAGTATCGGACTTTTCACCGAAAATGTAAATATTTTCATCCCCAACCAATTCATTAATTTCCACATTTGCACCGTCACTGGTACCTAAGGTAACTGCACCGTTTAACATAAACTTCATATTACCGGTACCGGATGCCTCCTTACTTGCCAGAGAAATCTGCTCGGACACGTCACAGGCAGGAATTAACTTCTCTGCGTAGGTTACGTTATAGTTCTCCACCATCACAACCTTCATGTATGGAGAAACCTCCGGGTCATTATTAACGATTTCCTGTAATACTAAAAGCAGGTGAATGATATCCTGTGCAATCACATATGCAGGAGCTGCCTTGGCACCAAAGATAAAGCTAATGGGTGTGGAAGGCTTCTTGCCATTCTTGATTTCCAGATACTTGTGAATGATATACAGCGCATTCATCTGCTGACGCTTGTACTCATGAAGTCTCTTAATCTGGATATCGTAAATGGAGCTTGGGTCAAGCTCTACGCCCTCTGCCCTTGCGATATAAGCTGCCAGTGCTTCCTTCTTACCCTTTTTGAGGGCTGCGATAGCATCTAAGGTTGCCTCGTCATCCTTAAACGCCAGGAGCTTTTCTAATTCTGCCGCATCCTTCTTAAAGCCACTGCCAAGCTTCTCTTCCAAGAGTGCGGTTAATTCCTTATTGCAGGATAATAACCAGCGGCGGAAGGTGATGCCATTGGTCTTGTTATTGAATTTATTCGGATAGAGCTTGTAGAAGTGATTCAGCTCGGTCTCCTTCAAAATCTCGGTATGAATCGCTGCCACACCGTTTACGGAATATCCAAAATGAATATCGATATGGGCCATATGCACCCGGTTATTTTCATCGATAATCTGTACCTTCGGGTCCGGATAGGCCTTCTTGATGCGTCTGTCCAAATCCTTGATAATGGGTACCAGCTGAGGAACTACCTTCTCAAGGTAATCAAGGGGCCACTTCTCCAGCGCCTCTGCCAGAATGGTATGATTGGTGTATGCACAGGTCCTGCTTACTACATTTATTGCCTCTTCGGTGGTAAAGCCCTCTTGTCTGGTCAAAATGCGGATTAACTCCGGAATCACCATGGTTGGATGGGTATCGTTAATCTGGATGGTCACGTACTCGTCCATCTTGTGTAGGTCGCGGCCCTTTGCCTTCAGCTCATCAAGGATTAATCTTGCACCACTTGCCACCATAAAGTACTGCTGGTAGATACGAAGTAAATTGCCTGCTTCGTCGGAATCATCAGGATATAAGAACAGGGTTAAGTTCTTCTCGATTTCTTCCTTGTCGAAGGTGATACCATCTTCTACCAAGGACTCATCGATGGTCTCGATATCAAATAAGTGAAGCTTATTCCTGCCCTGCTCATAACCTACTACATCAATGTCATACAGACGGCTCTTTACTTTTCTATCGCCAAATGCGATATCATAGGTTACATCGGTCCTCTTTAGCCATGACTGCTTCTCAATCCACTCATTTTTTTCCGCAGTCTGTAATTTATTCTCAAATACCTGCTTAAATAAACCAAAGTGATAGTTTAAGCCGATACCGTCTCCGGGAAGACCAAGGCTTGCGATGGAATCAAGGAAGCATGCTGCCAGACGGCCTAAGCCACCATTACCAAGGGATGGCTCCGGCTCCACCTCTTCCACCTCCGCAAGGCTCTTACCCTTAGAAGCAAGGAGCTCTGCCACCTCATCATACACACCTAAGTTTATCAGATTGTTGCTCATCAGCTTCCCGATAAGGAACTCTGCGGAAATGTAGTAAACCTTCTTCTCACCTTCGATTACAGGCTTCTCCTCAATTAACTGCCTGCTGGCATTTAACAGAGCGTAGTAAAGCTCCTCATTAGTACAATTCTCAATCTCTTTTCCATATAAGTTTTTCGTTTCTAACGCTAATCTTGTTTTCATTATAGACCTCTCTTTTTCTACATCCATCCGAAGGAGCCACAGCGATACCCTATAAAAACAGGGTATTATAACCACACCTTCTTACTTTACGTAACAAATTGCAAAGTGTAGAGAAAATGTTTAGGAAAACGTTTTCTCCAAATAGATATTACTACCATTTTTTGCAAAAGTCAATAACAAAAAAGGAATCATAGAAAATTAACATTTCATGTTAAAATTTTATGATTCCCAATATCTAAAATACTATTCGGCTGTTTCTACCGCGGTTGTCTGGCCGTTGCAATTGCATGCACAGCCGGGACAGTTAAAGGCTTCTGACTGGGAGCTGCCATCACAGTCACCCACATTCAAATCCAAAGGTCTGATTGCCAGATTTAACAGGTCACCTGCCACAAAGCTCATACAGCGGGAATTATCTGCTTCCTCCAGACTTCCCTTTGGGGTACATATTTTGCCTTCACTTGGCACACCGTAGCCTGCAAAATACAGACTCTGCAATACCATGGTTAAGCCCATGGATACGGTACCTTCTGCCAAATCAAAATACAGAACCTTGGCCATAGCGTAAAGGTTCAGTCCCTGCTGTACAAAATTGTTTCCTGCAAGGAAACCGATAACATTCAAAACCTCCGTCGCTGGACTTCCCGGTTCCCAGTTTATTCCATAAGGTGCAAAAATCTCCAGCTGCACACCTGCCGGATTGGTATCCTCATCATAGGTCTCTCCGG